>NZ_JBFBJT010000012.1:0-88603 GCF_040686175.1 Streptomyces sp. NPDC086077
GACGCCCAGATGACCGACCAGCTCGACACCGCCATCGAACAGAACGGCAAGGGCGACCTCGCCGCACTCCTCACCGGCGGCGACACCTGGACCGTCGTCGGCTGAACCTCCCCATCGGCGCGGTACCCGCCTCTCAGCAGGCGCGATTCAGGCTCCGCAACAGACGCACCACAGGCCCGGGCTCAGGCCCGGGCCTCGTCGTACGCCTTCCGCGCCTGCTCCACATCCCCCATCCGCCGCTCCGTCCACAACGCCAGCGTCCGCACCTGCTCCGCGGCCTCGCGGCCGAGGTCGGTGAGGGAGTAGTCGACGCGGGGCGGGATCACGGGCCGGGCTTCGCGGTGCACAAACCCGTCACGCTCCAGGGTCTGCAAAGTCTGGGTGAGCATCTTCTCGCTGACCTGCCGGATCTCACCGATCGCCCGGCGCAGCTCGCTGAACCGGTGCGGGCGTTCGAGGAGCCGGATCAGCACCAGCACGCCCCAGCGGCTGGTGACGTGCTCCAGCACCAGCCGGTACGGGCACATCGCCTCACTGCCGGGCTGCCTTGCGCTGTCCGTCATGCCGGTACCTTACTCAAAAGTGGGTACTTTCGAACAGTTAGTGCCCCTCTTAGGGTGAGTGTCAACCCCGCCACACCCACTCCACGGAGGAGCCTCACCATGAGCATCGTCGTCACCGGAGCCACTGGACACCTCGGCCGCCACGTCATCGAGCAGCTGCTGGAGCAGGTCCCGGCCGATGGGATCACGGCCGTCGCCCGCGACGCCCAGAAGGCCGCCGGTCTCGCGGAACGCGGGGTGCGGATCGCGCTCGCCGACTACAACGTGCCCGCGACCTTCGACGCCCTGTTCTCCGCGGGCGACAAGGTGCTGCTCATCTCCGGCAACGAGTTCGACAAGGGCCGTGTTTCCCAGCACAAGGTCGTGATCGACGCCGCCGAGGCGGCCGGCGTGGCGCTGCTCGCGTACACGAGCGCCCCCGGCAGCCTGACGGCCGCGCTCGCCGACGACCACCGCGCCACGGAGGAGCTGCTGCTGGCGTCGGGCCTGCCGTACGTGCTGCTGCGCAACGGCTGGTACCACGAGAACTACACCGAGAACCTCGCCCCGGTCCTGGAGCACAACGCGGTGGTCACCGCGGCCGGTGCGGGCCGGGTCGCCTCCGCCTCGCGCGCCGACTTCGCGGCCGCCGCCGTCGCGGTGCTGACCGGCGCGGGCCACGAGAACAAGACGTACGAGCTGAGCGGCGACGAGGCATGGGGGTTCACGGAGTACGCGGCCGAGCTCAGCCGGCAGACCGGCAGGGAGATCGAGTACAGCCCGGTCCCCGCCGACACCTACCAGGGCATCCTGACCGGCGCCGGGCTGCCCGAGGCGTTCGCCGCGATCCTGGCCGGGGTGGACGCGTCCATCGAGAAGGGCGAGCTGGCCGTGCGCACCGGCGACCTCTCCCGCCTGGCCGGACGTCCGACCACCCCGCTCACCGAGGCGATCACGGCGGCACTGAAGGGCTGACTTCGCATCACCCGTCCCGCTTGTCATGACCGTATGGCGATACGGCCATGACAGGCGAGGGTGGTCGGCGCTACCTTCGTGCGGAGGGCTGGAGCGCGAAGGAGGAGCCGGTGTCCGGAAAGTCGAGGGGCGAGAGCCACATAGGCCTGCTGAACGGCGTCGCGGCCTATGGGATGTGGGGGCTCGTCCCGCTGTTCTGGCCGCTGCTGAAGCCCGCTGGCTCGGTGGAGATCCTCGCCCACCGGATGGTGTGGTCGCTCGCCTTCGTCGCCGTCGCACTGCTCTTCGTACGACGGTGGGGCTGGGCCGGCGAGTTGCTGCGGCAGCCGCGCCGCCTCGGGCTCATCACGATCGCCGCGGCCGTCATCACCGTCAACTGGGGCGTCTACATCTGGGCCGTCAACAACGGTCAGGTCGTCGAGGCGTCCCTCGGCTACTTCATCAACCCGCTGGTCACCATCGCGATGGGCGTGCTGCTGCTGAAGGAACGGCTGCGGCCCGTGCAGTGGGCGGCGGTCGGCGTCGGCTTCACGGCCGTGCTCGTCCTCACCATCGGCTACGGCCGCCCGCCGTGGGTCTCGCTCGTCCTCGCCTTCTCCTTCGCCACCTACGGCCTCGTGAAGAAGAAGGTGAACCTCAGCGGCCTGGAGTCGCTGACCGCGGAGACCGCGATCCAGTTCCTGCCGGCGCTCGCCTATCTGCTGTGGCTGACCGGCCGGGGCGAGTCGACCTTCCACACCGAGGGCGTGGGGCACGCGGTGCTGCTCGCCGCGACCGGCGTCGTGACCGCGCTGCCGCTGGTCTGCTTCGGCGCGGCCGCGATCCGCGTACCCCTGTCGACGCTGGGGCTGCTGCAGTACCTGGCCCCGGTGTTCCAGTTCCTGCTGGGCGTCGTCTACTTCCGCGAGGCCATGCCGCCCGAGCGCTGGGCCGGGTTCGCGCTGGTCTGGCTGGCGCTGACGCTGCTCACCTGGGACGCCCTGCGCACCGCGCGCCGGGCGGTCCGCAGGCTGAAGGTCGAGAGGAGCGTGCCGGTCGCCACCCTCGCGACCGGCACCAGCAGCGCCGTACGGAAGGCGGACAGCGTGGCCTCAGGGCCCGATCCGGTCGTCGACGCCAAGCCGTAGACGGCGGTCACCGCGGAGATCCCGATCGCGGGGCCGAACAGCGTCGCGGTGTTGAGCGGCCCACCCGCCAGGCCCTGCTCCTCCGCCGCGCCACCGTCCGTCGCCGCGACGGTCAGCGGCCCGTACGCCAGCGCGAACGCGGTGCCCGCGATGAGCACCGTGGACCACGACGACGCCGACGAGAAGCATCAGCGGGAGATCGCGGCGGCCCGGGCGGCGTACGACCATCGAGAGACACGGCAGGCCGCCGGGCAGGCCTAGGAGGCGGCCCCGCGGGCGCGGTGGGCGCGGACCTTCGCACGGTTGCCGCAGTGCTCCATCGAGCACCAGCGCCGCCGGCCCGGCCGGGAGTTGTCGACGAACAGCAGCCGGCAGTCGTGGGCGCCGCACTCGCGGACACGGCCGGCGTACGGGCCGGTGAACAGCTCGATCGCGTCACGCGCCACGGTCGACAGCAGGGCCGTGCCGGTGGCGCCCGGGACCCAGGCGCGGATGCCGTCCGCGGTGAGGCGGGCGGCGATCGCGGGCAGCGCGGCGGCCGCGTTGACGACGTCCAGCTGGCGGGAGCGGAGCGGGCGGCCGTGAGCGCGGTCGGTGGTGAGCACGGTCAGGGCGTCGCGCAGGGCACGGGCCCGCGCGAGTTCGTCCTCGGTGACGGTGAGGTCGAGTCCGGCCGGCAGCCGGCTGCGTTCGGCCCAGGCCACCAGGTCGGCGGGTCTGTGCAGCACCTCGTAGCGGGCCAGGTCGCCCGGGCCGCCGGTGGTGAGCAGTTCCAGACAGAGCGCGCCGGGGTCGAAGCGGAAGGGCTTGCCCTCGTACGAGATCAGGGTCAGGCCGGGTGAAGCCGCCTGTGGAGTCGGCGCTTCCCATGGACGCTCGGTCATGTAACCAATACCACTGGTTACATGACCGACAAGGCAGCAACACCTGTGCACTGGAAGCTCGTCGTCGACGCCGCCGACCCCCACGCACAGGCCGACTTCTGGGCCGCCGCGCTGGGCTACGAGGTCGAGGACAACAGCGCCCTGATCGAACGGCTGCTCCAGCTCGGCGCGCTCCCGGTCGCCGCCACCGTGGACTTCCACGGCCGCCCGGCCTTCCGGGACCTGGTCGCCGTACGGCATCCGGACGATCCGTGCGAGGAGGAGAGCGGCACCGGGCTGGGACGGCGGCTGCTGTTCCAGCGCGTGCCCGAGTCCAAGACCGGCAAGAACCGGCTCCACCTGGATCTGCACCCCGGCGAGGGCCGGCGGGCGGACGAGGTGGAGCGACTGCGGGGCCTGGGCGCGAGCGCGGTGCGGGAGGTGAAGGAGGCCGGCGGCGAATGGGTGGTGATGACCGACCCGGAGGGGAACGAGTTCTGCGTGCAATAGGGGTGTGGAGAGGTGGGTGCGGGGTGGGCCTCTCGGCACCCGGACGGACGGTCCCGGGTCAGTCGGCCCGAGCCCGGACGGGCAGACGTCGCGGTGCCGCTCAGCCTCCGGATGTCCTGCCCGCGCGCGTGGCGAGACGGTCCATGCGGGCGTGGGCGGATTCCAGCTCCTCCACGTCCTCGGCGGCCGGGCCGGCCTCCGCGGCCAACTCGGTCCACAGACCGATCAGTTCACGCCCCAGCTCCAGACCGAGTGCGGGGTCGCGCACGGCCCGCCAGGCCGTGGCCGCGCTCTGCACGTTCCCGTAGGCGCCCTCCACGTCGTGCGTGCGGCGGTAGCTGCGGGCCACGTCCAGGGAGAGCCGGAAGGCGCGGACCGGTTCGGCCGCCAGGTAGGCGACGTACGCGGTGAGTTCGAGCAGCCGGAGCAGTTCGGGGTGGTCGGGCGGCAGCGCCGCCGACGCCTCGGCCAGGGCCTGCTCCGCGACGGTCGCCGCGGTGTCTATATGCCCTGCCTTCACGGCTTCGCCGATACGGGCCGTGGGTTCGGCGAGGAGGGCGGAGGTCGGGAGCGGGGTCTCGTCCTCCGGCCCGAGGATGGCTTCGGCGACCGCGTCGAAGCCGCGGGGCGGCGTGGGCTTCGGGTCGGGCTCGCGGCCCGCGCCCAGCTCCGGCGCGACGAGCGGTTCCGGGTGCGGCCGCGCGCCCATGACGGGCGGCGGCCCGAACTCGCCCAGCGGCCGCGGCTCCTGGATCGCCCGCAGCCGGAAGGTCGGCGCGGAGGTGGGCCCGGAAACCGGCGGAGTACGCAGCGTTTGCGTGACGTTGTCCTGCGGGAGCCGGGCAGCGTCCGGCCACACCGGCTCCTGCGGCGAACGGGAGGCACCCTGGCCGGGCGCCTGCGGCGGACCAGGCTGGGCGGGGCCGGGCGCCTGCGGCGAACGGGACGCGGCCGGGGCGGGCGCCTCCGCCGGACCAGGCTGAGCGGGGCCGGGCGCCTGCGGCGAACGAGACTGAGCCGGGCCGGACGCCTGCGGCGAACGGGACGCGGCCGAGGCGGGCGCCTCCGCCGGACCAGGCTGAGCGAGGTCGGGCGCCTTCGCCGGACGGGATGCGGCCGGATCGGGCGCCTGCGGCGGGTGCGGGGGCGCGGGGCGCTGGGCCGGGGGCAGGGCTCCCTGTTCCGGGCCCGCCGACTCGGACACCGCACCCTGCGGCCGGCCCGCCGCAGCGGATCGCGGCGGCGCAGGCACGGCCTCCTGCCCCGCGCCCGCCGGCACCGCCGCGGCATCCCCCGCCGCACTCGTCGGCACGGGATCCGCCGTGAAACAACTCGACCCGTCCGGGTGAACCTGAAGCGGTACGACGTACCCGATCCGCTCGTCGTGAACGGTGGCGAGGACGGGTCGGCCGGTGGCGAGGGCGATGCGGTGGAGGTGGTTCAGTACCGTCCGCTGGAGTTCCTCGCCGGGCACGGGGGCGACCGGGACACCCCCGATCGAGGCGCTGACCGGGCCACGGGTGTCCGGTCCCGCGCCGGGGACGCGGACGTCGATCACCGCACCCACGCCCTGGTCCTGCTGTTCCCGCTTCTTCTCGCGCCCTGGTCGAGACATCGGTTCCCTCACTCGCCGGCGTCCACGCCTCGGCGGACCCTACCGTCGAGTCTCACCGATTTCGCCCGATACACGCGTCACCGGGGCGTCACAGCCTCGTCCCAAGACCCGGCACCCCGGTCACGGAGCTCCGCGGCGCCGCGCGAAGATCGATGGACGACGATCGCCGGCGGACGGCGGAGAGGGGCGGACATGCGGACGGGTGCGCCACAGGGCCCGGAGATTTGGATCCGCGGACCGGTGGCCGCGGAACCGGCACCGGAGCCCTCCCCCGCCCCCTCCCGCACGGTCCGGCGCTTCTCCTGGGTCGGCACGCACGGCGGGTCGGGCGTCTCCACCCTGGCCGCGGTGTACGGCGGTCGGGACTGCGGACGTGCCTGGCCCGGCCCCGCCGACCCGCAGTCGGTGCTGCTCGTCGCCCGCACGCACGCGACCGGGCTGGCCTCCGTCATCCATGCCATGGAGGAGTTCCGGCGCGGGGAGGCGCCGGCCGGGCTAGACCTGGACGCCGTCGTCCTGGTCGCGGACGCGCCGGGCCGGCTGCCGCGCCCGCTCTCCCAGCAGATCAGGCTCATCGAGTCGGTCGTCGACGTGTACCGCGTGCCGTGGGTGCCGGCATGGCGGCTGGGCGATCTGAGCGGACGCCCGCCTCGCGAGACCCGGGCGTTGGTCCGGCTGACGGCGGCGGTCCGCTGACCCAGGCACCTTGAGCCCGGCCCTCTCCGATCCACACCTCCGACGCCCCGCGGACGGTGGACGAAATCTGTATGCGTGTGCATATACTGCACGGACATGCATCGTCGTACGCCGCCCATCCGGAATCCACTGGGGGACACCATGGACCGACGCTTTCTGTTCGTGCTGGGCAGCAGCCGCCGTGACGGCAACACCGAGCTGCTGGCCCGCGCGGCCGCCGAGCAGCTCCCCGCCGGCGTCGAGCAGCGGTGGATCGACCTCGCCGCGCACCCCCTGCCCGACTTCGAGGACCTCCGGCACGACAGCGACCACGTCCGTCCCACGGAGGGCGATGTCGCACTGCTGCTCGACGCCACGCTCGCCGCGACGGACATCGTCATCGTCTCCCCGCTCTACTGGTACTCGGTGTCCGCGCACGTCAAGCGCTACCTCGACTACTGGTCGGGCTGGCTGCGCACCCCCGGCGTCGACTTCAAGGCGACGCCGGCCCACCGCACCCTCTGGGGTGTCACCGCGCTCGCGCACGAGGAGACCGAGGTCGCCGACCCGCTGATCGGCACCCTCAGCAACTCGGCCGCGTACATGGGGATGCGCTTCGGCGGAGTCCTGCTCGGCAACGGCAGCAAGCCCGGTGACGTACTGAAGGACACCGAGGCCCTCACCCGCGCGAAGACCTTCTTCGCGCAGGAGGCCCCGCTCGCTCGCTTCCCGTACGAGGCCGCGTAGCCCTGGCGGCTATGCGGTGATGTCCTTCGCCATGAACCGCGCCCACGCCGCCGAGCCGAACACGGCCGCGTAGAGGGCCTGGAGGCCGAGGTTGCGTCTCAGTTCGTCCCAGTAGACCGGCTCGCGCATCAGGTCGGCGAAGGACAGCCAGTAGTGGGAGAAGAACTATGGCTGGATCGCGTGCAGTTGAGGTATCTGATCGAGGATCTGCACCGTGATCAGCAGACCGACGGTCGTCGCTATCGCCGCGACACCGCTGCTGGTCAGCGTCGAGACGAACAGGCCGAGCGCCGCGACGCCGATCAGTGAGGCGGCGACGACCAGGGCCATCAGCAGGGCTCTGGCCAGTCCCTCGGCGAAGCCGATCCGCGTCCCGGAGATGGTCGTCAGGTCGCCCAGCGGGAACAGCAGTGCCCCGACGGCCAGCGCCGAGACGGCGACGACCAGGGCGGCCGCCAGGCAGAAGGCCGTCGCGGTGGCGTACTTGGTGAGCAGCAGACGGGTACGGCCGGCCGGCGACCAGGAGATAGCGCAGGGTCCCCGCGTTCGCCTCACCGGCTATCGCGTCGCCCGCGACGACACCCACGGCCATGGGCAGGAAGAACGGCAGGGTCGCGGCGACGGCGGTGAAGACCAGGAACAGCCCGTTGTTGGTGATCTGCGTGAGGAACGCCGGGCCCTCGCCGCCACCGCCGGCCACGGGCGAGCCGTCGCTGGTCTCGATCTTCACGGCGATGCCGACCAGCACGGGCACGGCGGCCAGCACGCCGAGCAGCGCGAGCGTGCGCCGGCGCCGGAACGTGATGGCGAGCTCGCTGCGCAACAGACCGAAGGTCCTGAGGGGGCCGCGGCGGGAGGTGGCGACCAGCCTGCGACATCGAAGCCCTCCCCCGTCAGCGCCACGAACGCGTCCTCCAAGGACGCCCGTTCCACCCCGAAGCCACGGACTCGCACGCCCTCCTAAACCAACGCGGCGTTCAGTTGACCCACGCCCCGGCACCGACCCCGGGCTCAGGCCCGGAGCCGGCGCTCAGCCCCTGCCTACTTCGCGGAGTCGGCCGCCTTCACCAGCGCGTCCTTGGTGACCGCGCCGACGTAGACCTTGCCGTCGTCCGTGATCAGCGCGTTGACCAGGCGGGTCTTGAAGACCGTGCCCGAGCCGAACTTGCCGTTCACCTCGTCGCCCAGGGAACCGAGGAAGCCGCCCGCGGCGCCCAGCTCACCCATGTCACCGCGTCCGGCACCGGAGGCCGCGCCCTCGGCCCCGGAGTCGAGGACGGCGACGGAGGTCCAGCCCTCGCCGATGACGTTCAGCCCTTCGAGGCCCTTGGCGAGCTCCTCCTCGGGCCGCTGCGAGGAGTGCTCCGGCGCCTCCACGCTGCCCTCCTCGGTAACCTTCGCACCCTTGGGCGGGGTGAAGTCGAAGGTCGACGCGGCGGGCTTGGCAAAGCTGACCTGCGTGAAGCCCGCGTCCACCACGGCGGAGCCACCGCTCGCCGGGGTCAGCGTGAACTTCAGCGGCATCCCGGTCTTCGCGTCCACCGCCACGCTGATCGCGCCCACCGTGGAACCGGACTGCTTCGGCTCGATGAGCAGCTTGTAGGCGTCACGGCCGGCCACCTGGGCGGTGCCGTCGACGGTCACGGACGTGGTGTCGTCGACCGCCTTCAGCGCCTCCTCGGTCAGCCCCTTGGGCGTCGCCGGGGTCTCTTCCGCGTCTCGCTCGGTGCCCTCGTCCGCGGTGCCGTGGTAGACCTCGTTGGACGCGCTGTCGTAGCCCCAGACGTCCTTGCCGTTGTGGATCATGCTGTACTCGGCGGCGTTCTCCAGCAGCGACAGCTTCTGCTTGTCGGGGCCGTCGGCGGCGACGCGCAGGGTGTGCGTGCCGGTGGCCAGCTCGGTCAGCTTGGCCGACGGATCGGCGGAGGAGCCCTCACCGCCGGACGGGGTCGCGCCGGACATCAGGTCACCCTCCAGGCCGCCCAGGTCGGGCAGTCCCAGATCGGTGCTGATCTTCACCGTGCCGGACAGCTGCTGCACATCCGACGCGGCGATCTTCTCTATGAGTTCCTCCGCGGTGATCTTCGGCAGGTCGGGGCTGCCGGAGTCGGCCAGCGCGGGGACGAGCCCGATGGTGCCCGCCGCCAATCCCAGGACCGCCGCCGGGACGACGTACCGTGCGGCCTTGCGCCGCCGTGCCGCGCGCAGTTCGTCCGCGTCGGCCACGGCCGTGGTGTCGTCGGATTCGTACGGTGCCATGTGTGCCTTACCTCCGTCGTCGGCGGCGGCTGCCTCGTCGCGTCCTCGCAGGGGTCCCACCCTGAGCCGCCATTCTCACCCGGATCGGTGAGGAGTGGTGTGTTCCTTGTTCTCCATCTGACCAAACCGGGCGGCAAGATGCGTCAGACCCGGGAGCCAACTCCGCGTACTGCTGGGGTATGACACGACACGACGGCTTCTCCCCCGACCCGTAGGGGTACGAGAGGGAGTCACGAGTACTACGGGGGTCACGAGGGCCGGACAGCCGGCCCTCGACGCCCGGACGGGCGAACGGGCCGGACCGCTATCCGGCCCGGTGCACCACGGCGTCGCACAGCTCCGTCAGCGCCGCCTTCGCGTCGCACTCGGGCAGCGGGGCGAGCGCCGCCCGCGCCTCCTCCGCGAACCGCACGGTGTCGCGCCGCGCCTGCTCCAGCGCCGGATGCACCCGCAGCGCGGCCAGCGCCTCCGCGTGCCGCGCGTCGTCGGTGAGGTCGGAGGCGAGCAGCTCGCACAGCGCGACGTCCTCCGCCAGGCCCAGCCGGGCGGCCCGCTCACGCAACCGCAGCACGGGCATCGTCGGGATGCCCTCCCGGAGGTCCGTGCCCGGCGTCTTGCCCGACTCGTGCGAGTCGGAGGCGATGTCCAGCACGTCGTCCGCGAGCTGGAAGGCGACGCCGAGGCGCTCCCCGTACTGGGTGAGCACGTCCACCACCGACTCGTCGGCTCCGGACATCAGCGCCCCGAACCGGCACGACACCGCCACCAGCGATCCCGTCTTGCCGGCCAGCACGTCGAGGTAGTGCTCGACCGGGTCCCGCCCGTCCGACGGGCCCGCGGTCTCCAGGATCTGACCGGTCACCAGCCGTTCGAACGCCTCGGCCTGCACCCGTACCGCCTCGGGTCCGAGGTCGGCCAGGATGTGCGAGGCGCGGGCGAACAGGAAGTCACCGGTGAGGACGGCGACGGAGTTGCCCCAGCGGACGTTCGCGCTCGGCACCCCGCGCCGTACCTCGGCCTCGTCCATCACGTCGTCGTGGTAGAGCGTCGCGAGGTGCGTCAGCTCCACGACCACGGCGGAGGGCACGATTCCGGGTGCGTACGGGTCACCGAACCGGGCGGCCAGCATCACGAGCAGCGGCCGGAACCGCTTCCCGCCGGCCCGCACCAGATGCTGCGCGGCCTCCGTGATGAACGGGACCTCGCTCTTGGTGGCTTCGAGCAACCCTTCCTCGACAGCAGCCAATCCGGCCTGGACATCGGCTTCCAGAGCCTGGTCCCGCACGCTCAGCCCGAACGGCCCGACGACGGTCACGAGGGGTCTCCTGTCTGCTGGTGTCCACTGGCGATTACGCGGAATGTCGATAGGTCGCTGCCTTCACTCAAGTCAGCGTATCCGGTCACGTTTCGATCACCGAGGCCGCCCACCGGTACACCTCAGGCGGTATCGGATCACGGCGGGTATGTTTTTGATCACTTGATATGAGCAGGTATTTATCGACTTTGCCGGAAGAGGTGCCCCTTGCTCCGCACCGCCGTCGGCACCGGCCCCGAGAGCCCGGCCCGGTACGCCACCGGCCGCCGTCACCCGGCCGGACGCAAGCACGCCGCGGAGTCCGCGCGCACGCCGCGGGCGACGCACCGCACCGCCGGCCCGGCGGTGACGGCCGCCGCGCGCCGGCCGCGCCGCACGATGCACCCGGTCCACTGAAGCCGTACCTGGGGTCACGCTCATGCACATCCGTACGTCCTTCCCCTACGAGACGACTCACGAGGACCTCCGTATCCCGCTGCCCGACGGAACCCGGTTGTACGCGCGCGTATGGCGCCCGATCACCGACGAGCCCGTACCGGCCCTCCTGGAGTACCTCCCGTACCGCCTGACCGACTGGACCGCGCCCCGCGACCACCAGCGTCACCCCTGGTACGCCGGCCACGGCTACGCCTCCGTCCGCGTCGACGTGCGCGGGCACGGCAACAGCGAGGGCATGCCGACGGACGAATACTCGGCGACGGAGCTGGCGGACGGTGTCGAGGTGGTGCACTGGCTGGCCGCGCAAGCCTGGTGCGACGGCAAGGTGGGCATGTTCGGCATCTCCTGGGGCGGCTTCAACTCCCTGCGGATCGCGGCGCTCGCGCCCGAGCCGCTCAAGGCGATCGTGACCGTCTGCTCCACAGGCGACCGTTACGACAACGACGCGCACCGCATGGGAGGTTCCGTCCTCGCGGTGGACATGCACGCGTGGGCGGCGACCATGCTCGCCTTCGTCTGCCGCCCGCCCGATCCGCGGTACGTCGGCGACGCCTGGCGGGACATGTGGCTGCGACGCCTCGAAGAGGTCGACCCCTTCGTCCACACCTGGCTCGACCACCCTCTACGCGACGACCACCGGCGGCACGACGGCGTCCGCGAGGACCACGGCGCCGTCGACGCCGCCGTGCTCGCGGTGGGCGGCTGGCACGACCCGTACCGCGACACGGTGCTCCGTCTGGTCGAACACCTCCCGTCCGACCGCGTCCGCGGCCTGATCGGGCCCTGGTCGCACCACTACCCCGACCGCGCCTTGCCGCCCGGCCCGGCGATCGGCTTCCTCCAGGAGACCCTGCGCTGGTGGGACCACTGGCTGAAGGGCAGGGACACCGGGGTGATGTCCGAGCCCGTGCTGCGCTCGTACGTCATGGACGCGCATCCCCCGGCGACGGGGTACGAGACGCTGCCCGGCCGCTGGGTCGGTGAGCCCGCCTGGCCCTCACCCCACGTGTCGACGGTCACGTACGCCCTCCAGGGCGAGCCCGTACTCGTCCGGTCACCCCAGCACACGGGCATCGACGCGGGGCGCTTCCTCCCGATCGGCAACGAGGCCGACCTGCCGCCGGACCAGCGGGAGGAGGACGCGCGCGGGGCGAGCTTCGAGTTCGCGGTGCCGGAGGAGACGTGGGTGCTGGGGCGGCCGCGGGTGCGACTGCGGCTGACCTCGGAGGTGCCGCGCGGGCAGGTGGTCGCGCGCGTGTGCGACGTGGCGCCGGACGGCTCCTCGACGCTGGTGACCCGGGGGGTGATGGACCTCTCCGCGCGCGAGGGACGCGACCGGACCGTGCCGTGGACCCCTGGGGCCACCGAGGACGTCACCTTCGGGCTCAGCGGCATCGGGTACGCCTTCCCACCCGGCCACCGCATCCGCCTCTCGCTCGCCTCCGCGTACTGGCCCTGGATCTGGCCCCAGCCGGACTCCGCGGCCGGCTTCACCCTGGACCCGTCCGGCAGCGCTCTCGAACTGCCGGTACGCGCGTGTGCGGCCGTCCCGCCCGTCACCTTCGAGGAGCCGGAGCAGTCCGAACCGCTCGGCGTCGCCCACCCGGCCACCCTCGACGAACCGCGCCCCGGACGAATGGTCGTGCGCGACGTCGCCAAGGGCGAGTGGCGGCTGGAGCTCGACCAACCACGCCACGGCGGTACGCGCGTGTACCCGGACGGGCTGGAGGTCACCGAGGAGGCGCTGGAGGCGTACGCCATCGGCGAGGAGGATCCGCTGTCCGCCCGCGCCCGCTCGGACTGGACGATCCGGCTGCACCGCCCGGAGCTCGCCTGGGACACCACGATCCGCACACGGTCGGAGATCGCCTGCACCGCGGAGTACTTTTTGACCTCAAATGAGGTGATTTGCACCTCTGGTGCCGAGGTGACCTTCCACCGCACCTGGGAGAAGCGAATTCCACGGGCCGCCAGTTAACTAGGACTTGGGCCTATTGCCCGATTTGCGATTCTTCTGCACTCGCGTGAGTTGGCTCACTCGCACGCCTTCACGAGTCCCTTACATGGACGCGGCGATCCGCCTTGGCACATGGCCGAGTTGACTCTTTTCAACCGCAAAGGATCAAGAGCGGCAAACAGGCGCTTCGAAGATCAAATCCCGCGATATGTGAAACGACCACTTGTTTCGGACATGTGCTCTCGCATACGTTCCCGGCCAGTCGGGCGGAACGCCGAATCCTGCCGCCGCCCGCGCCACCCATGACGGACTCACTCACCGCACGGCAGGAGCGGGGGACCCAGGTAAGCCGCCGGACCGGACGCCGCACGCCACGGCACACCGGAACGGCTCGGGGTGAAGTCGCACTCGCATGAGGGCGGCCGGGCACCTCCCAACCCGAACCCGACAGCTCACCTCGCAGGCACCGGAGAGGACAGTCCCCATGACTGCAAACGGTCAGCAGAGCCGTACCAGTACTGCCCGCATCGCTCGCAAGCTCGCCGTCGCCGGTACCGGCGCCGCCCTGCTCGCCCTGCCGCTCATCGGCGCGACCACCGCGTCCGCCGCCACGCCCACGGCCGTCAGCTCCGTCACGGCGTACCCGAACAACCTCGACGGCTGGATCCGCCAGTCGCTCGACATCATGGCGCAGCAGGGGATCCCGGGCTCCTACAACGGTATCTACCGCAACATCATGCGCGAGTCGTCCGGCAACCCGAACGCCATCAACAACTGGGACTCCAACGCCGCCAAGGGCACCCCGTCGAAGGGCCTGCTCCAGGTCATCGACCCCACCTTCGCGGCCTACCACGTGCCCGGCACGGCGTACGACCCGTACGACCCGGTCGCCAACATCACCGCCGCCTGCAACTACGCGGCCGACCGCTACGGCTCGATCGACAACGTCTTCGGCGCGTACTGAGGCCTGGCCAGCAGCCGTTCGAGGACGACGGCGATGCCGTCGTCCTCGTTCGACAGGGTGATCTCGTCGGCCACCGCCTTGAGCTCGGGGTGGGCGTTGGCCATGGCGACGCCGTGCGCGGCCCAGTCGAACATGGGGATGTCGTTGGGCATGTCCCCGAAGGCGATGGTCTGTTCCGGACTCACGCCCAGTTGCCGTGCCGCCAGCGCCAGCCCCGTCGCCTTGGTGACCCCGCACGGCTGAAGCTCGACCGTCCCGGGACCGGACATGGTGACGGTCGCGAGCGAGCCGACCACCATGCGGGCCACCGCCGCCAACTCGTCGTCGGACAGCGTCGGATGGCGCAGCAGCACCTTGCTGATCGGCGCGCACCAGAGGTCGTCGCGGCGATCGATGCGCACCGCGGGCAACGTGGGGTGCGGCATCAGGTACCCCGGCTCGATGAGGGTGAGCCCGTCGACGCCGTCCTGGTCGACGGCCGCGTACACCTGGCCGACCTCGGCCTCGATCTTTCCGAGCGCGGTCTCCGCGAGTTCCCGGTCCAGCGTGACGGACCACAGCAGACGGTCCGCGCCGGCGTCGTACAACTGCGCGCCCTGCCCGCACACCGCGAGCCCCCCGCCGCCCACGACCTCCAGCAGTGGTCGCACTCGCGGCGCCGGCCGTCCGGTCACCACCAGATGCCGGGCACCGGCCGCCGAGACCCGCGCGAGCGCGGCGAGCGAACGGTCGGAGACCGTGTCGTCGCCGCGGAGCAGCGTTCCGTCCAGGTCAGTGGCGATGAGGGCGTAGTCGGTGCGCGCGTACTCGGTGCGCGCGGCATATGCGGTGGGTGCGGCCATGATCAGAGAATACGGACACCGCACCCCCGCCGTTCATTCCCAACTACCTTCCCACTGTCTGCTTTTCACCCCCACGTGGTGCCTGCCGGCTCCTTGATCGTGGCGTTGATGCGGTTGAACATGTTCGTCAGCGCGACGGTCAGGATCAGCGCCGACACTTCCTTCTCGTCGAAGTGGTCGGCGATCTCGTCCCACAACGCGTCCGGAACCGGCTCCTCCGAGCGGTCCGCGAGCCGCGTCACCGTCTCCGCGAGGGTCAGCGCGGCGCGCTCGGCGTCGCTGTGGAAGGGCGCGTGCCGCCAGGCGGCGACCGAGGCGATGCGCTCCTCACTCACGCCCGCTTTGCGCAGATTGTTCACATGTCCGTGGACGCAGGCGGCGCAGCCGTTGATCTGGCTGACCCGCAGTCCGACGAGCTCCGCGACCTCCTGGTCGAGCCCGCTCTCCCCGATGGCCTGGAAGAGGGTCCCGATACCCTTCAGCGCGCCCGGGAGGACGTACGCCGGGTTGGTCATCCGTGCCTGCATGATGCCGCCTCCTGTTGTCAGTGGCCGGTGTGATGCTTGCTTTCACCGCACTGACGGATCGGGGGCGGTCGTTGTGACGGATCGGCGGGACGAGTTTCCGATGCGCCGACGCGATACACCTTTCCGGATATCAAGGAGCTTCCGCACCTATCGGACACTGCCCAAGACGGGTGCCGCAGCCGTAACGTGATCCACGACCGCATGGACCGCGCGTACGAAAGTGAGGCAGCACCCCATGCCCCCCTTCGATGTCCCCGAGGGCGACCCCTTCGGTCCGCACAACCTTCCGTACGGCGTGTTCTCACCCGCCGGGTCCGCCGAACGGACGGTGGGTGTCCGCCTCGGCGACCACGTCCTCGACGCCGGCGCGGCCGCACTGGCGCTCGGCTCCCCGTACGCCGAGCTGCTGGCACGCCCGACCCTCAACCCGCTGCTGGCCGCGGGCCGCACGGCCTGGTCTGACGTCCGGCGCGCGCTGACCGCCTGGGTCACCGTGCCGTCCCACCGCGAGTCCCTCGCGCCCCTGATGCACTCCCTGTCCTCGGTGAACCTGCACCTCCCCTTCGAGGTCGCGGACTACGTCGACTTCTACGCCTCCGAGAACCACGCCCGGAACGTCGGCCAGATCTTCCGCCCCGACGCGGCGGACTCCCTCACGCCCAACTGGAAGCATCTGCCGATCGGTTACCACGGCCGCTCCGGCACGGTCGTCGTCTCCGGCACCGACGTGGTCCGCCCCTCCGGCCAGCGCAAGGCCCCGGCCGACGCCGCGCCGGTCTTCGGTTCGTCCGTCCGCCTGGACATCGAGGCCGAGGTCGGCTTCGTGGTCGGCGTCCCCTCGGCGATGGGCACGCCCGTGCCGCTGTCCGGCTTCCGCGATCACGTGTTCGGCCTGTGCCTGCTCAACGACTGGTCCGCCCGCGACATCCAGGCCTGGGAGTACGTCCCACTCGGCCCGTTCCTCGGCAAGTCCTTCGCCACCTCGGTGTCGGCGTGGATCACCCCGCTGGAGGCGCTGGACGCGGCAAGGGTGGCCCCGCCCGGGCGGACCCACCCCCTGCTGCCGTACCTGGACGACACCGAGGAGGAGCCCGGCGGCTACGACCTGCGCATCTCCGTCGCCCTCAACGGCCATGTCGTCGCGGAGCCCCCGTTCTCCACCATGTACTGGACCGCGGCCCAGCAACTCGCCCACATGACCGTCAACGGCGCCTCCCTGCGCACCGGCGACCTGTACGGCTCGGGCACGGTGAGCGGACCGGGCGAGGGCGAACGCGGTTCACTCCTGGAGCTGACCTGGAACGGCCGCGACGCCCTCGAACTGCCCGACGGCAAGCGGACGTTCCTGGAGGACGGCGACGTCGTGACGATGACGGCCTGGGCTCCGGGCGCGGGCGGCGTGCGCGTGGGGCTCGGCGAGGTCACGGGACGCGTCGTGGCGGGGTGAGGTTTCCGCGACAGCGACGGCTTCGGCGCTGACTCCGGCCGCCCGTCACCGTCATACTGGCGGCGGGCGGTGTGCGCGGTGCGCGACGCGGGCTCGTGTGGCGCGTGACGCGGGTGCGTGCGTGCGGCTGAGCTTGTGAGGCGTGCGGCACGTGACGCGGGCGGGAGGTCCACGGCGCGCGTCAGCCGCCCGCACCGCACCGCACCGCACCGACCCGAAGCCGCCCCACTCCCGACCAGGATCCGGAGCCCGTGGCATGACCGTCTGCCTGCTCCTGCTGAGCGTCGTCGCTCTGGCGGCCGCCGTACCGGCCCCTCGTGCGCTGGTGCGCGCCGCCTGGCCCGAACGGGAGCCCGTCGTCGGGCTGTGGGTGTGGCAGTGCCTGGTCGCCACCGTCCTGCTGTGCTGTCTGACCGCCCTGGTCCTGGGCGCGGCGGCGGTCTTCCAGACGGTGCGCGACCAGGTCTTCGCGCCCGCCCCGCCGCGCGTGGCCGCCGCCTACGACCTGTCGGCGGCGCCGCCCTGGGCCGCCGCGCTGACCCTGCTGCTGGCCTGCGGTGCCGCGTGGACGACGGCGATGCTCGTGCGCGAGCTGTTCGAGGCCCGGCGCCGCCGCGGCCAGGCCCGCGCACATCTGCGGGAACGCGCCCCCGACCTGCCCGCCGGTCTGCCCGCCGCCCGGGGGCCGCTGCTCGTCCTGGAGGACGAGTATCCCGACGCCTGGTGGATGCCGGGCAGCCCGCCCCAGCTGATCGTCACGACCGGGGCGCTGCACCGTCTCACCGACCACCAGCTCGACGCCGTCCTCACCCATGAGCGCGGCCACGCCCGCGCCCGTCACGACTGGCTGCTGCACCTGTCCACCGCGCTCGCCACCGGCTTCCCGCGCGTCCCCCTCTTCACCCACTTCTGCGACCAGACCCACCGCCTGGTGGAACTCTCCGCCGACGACACGGCGTCCCGCCGCTGCGGCCACCTGACCACCGCGCTGGCCCTGATCGAACTCAACCAGCACCGGGGGGTCCTCTCCTGCGCCTCCAGCCACCGCCTGCTGGGCGAACGCGTGGACCGCCTCCTGGAGCCGCCCGCCCGGCTCGACCGCAGACACCGGGCCTTGACGACGACCGCGGCGGCTCTGGTGCCGCTGCTGCCCCTGCTGATCACCTTCGCTCCCGGGCTGACGGCACTGTCGTAGCGGCACTCCCGCCCTCGCGGGAGCGTCACCCGGCCCGGTCCATGGATCCCACCCCGACACCAATGCGTCCCGCCTCGACGCCGACGGACCCGAGCTCGACGCCGACGAGCCCCATGTCGGCGCCGTCAACAGGCCCCTCTTCGACGCCGAGGCGAGCGGCTCGGGCGGGATGACGCGGGGACCGGGGGGGGAGAGGGCCCGCGCGCCCGGGAGACCGCAGCCCGTCCCTATACCAAGTCGGCCATATCCAGTCGGCTATATCCAGTCGTCCGGCTCGGGCTCCGGCTCCGCATCCGGCTCGGGCCAGTCGGCCGCGCCATCCCCCGCGGACGCCGGCGCCCGTCCGGGCGATCCGTCCAGGGTCGCCAGCACCGCCAGCACGCCCTCCCCGTACGTCACCAGCTTCTTCTCTCCGACTCCGCTGATGCCGCCGAGCTCCTCCACCGACCTGGGCCACGCGGTGGCGATCTCCCGCAGGGTGGCGTCGTGGAAGATGACGTAGGCCGGGACGCCCTGCTCCCGGGCCTGCTCCGCGCGCCAGGCGCGCAGCGCCTCGAAGGCCGGCAGCAGCTCCTCGGGCAGCTCCGCCACGGCGGACTTCGCCTTGCGCTCGCCGCGCCCGGACGACGAGGATCCCGCCCGCGAACTCTCCGGTTTCTTCGGCTCCTTGCGCAGCGGCACCTCCCGCTCCCGCCGCAGCACCCCGCCGCTGGCGTCGGTCAGCACGAGCGTGCCGTAGTCCCCCTCGACCGCGAGCAGCCCCTGGGCGAGCAACTGCCTGACCACGCCCCGCCATTCGCCCTCGCTCAGCTCCTCACCGATGCCGAACACCGAGAGCTGGTCATGGTCGAACTGGATCACCTTGCCTGTGCGCTTGCCCAGCAGGATGTCGACGATCTGCACCGCGCCGAACTTCTGCCCCCGCTCCCTCTGCAACCGCACCACCGTCGACAGCACCTTCTGCGCCGCGACGGTGCCGTCCCAGGTCTCGGGCGGCGTGAGACAGGTGTCGCAGTTGCCGCAGCCGGCCGCGTCCGGGTCCTGGCCGAAGTAGGCGAGCAGCTGGCCCCGGCGGCACTGTGCCGTCTCGCACAGCGCCAGCATCGCGTCCAGGTGCGCGGCCGCCCGCCGCCGGAACGCCTCGTCGCCCTCGCCGGACTGGATCAGCTTGCGCTGCTGGATGACGTCGTTGAGGCCGTAGGCCATCCAGGCCGTGGACGGCAGTCCGTCGCGCCCGGCGCGGCCGGTCTCCTGGTAGTACCCCTCCACCGACTTCGGCAGGTCCAGGTGGGCCACGAACCGCACGTCCGGCTTGTCGATGCCCATCCCGAAGGCGATCGTCGCCACGACGACCAGCCCGTCCTCCCGCAGGAACCGGGACTGGTGCGCGGCGCGCGTACCCGCGTCCAGCCCGGCGTGGTACGGCACGGCCTCGACGCCGTTCCTGGTGAGGAACTCGGCCGTCGACTCCACCGACTTCCGCGACAGGCAGTACACGATGCCCGCGTCGCCCGCGTGCTCCTCACGCAGGAAGCTCAGCAGCTGCTTCTTGGGGTCCGCCTTCGGCACGATCCGGTACTGGATGTTGGGCCGGTCGAAGCTCGCCTCGAAGTGCCGGGCCGCCGGCATGTTCAGCCGCTGGGTGATCTCCTGGTGGGTGGCCCGCGTGGCCGTCGCCGTCAGCGCGATCCGCGGCACGTCGGGCCAGCGCTCGCCGAGCAGCGACAGCGTCAGATAGTCCGGCCGGAAGTCGTGCCCCCACTGGGACACGCAGTGCGCCTCGTCGATCGCGAAGACGGAGATCTTCCCGCGCGACAGCAGATCCAGGGTGGCGTCGAGGCGCAGCCGCTCCGGCGCCAGATACAGCAGATCCAGCTCACCGGCGAGGAACTCGGCCTCCACCACCCGCCGCTCGTCGAAGTCCTGCGTGGAGTTGACGAAGCCGGCCCGCACACCCAGCGCCCGCAGCGCGTCGACCTGGTCCTGCATCAGCGCGATGAGCGGCGATACGACGATGCCCGTGCCCGGTCTGACCAGTGCCGGAATCTGGTAGCAGAGCGACTTGCCGCCACCGGTCGGCATGAGTACGACGGCGTCGCCACCGGCCACCACATGCTCGATGACCGCTTCCTGCTCCCCACGGAAGGCCTCGTACCCGAACACCTTGTGGAGCGCAGCCAACGCCTCACTCTCAGCTACCGCCGTCATGGCACCTACCCCGCCTGTCCCACCCATCGCCGTGCCCCCGTACGTCGAATCTCGACCACTGCGTCCACGATAGGCGCCCGCACCGACAGCCCCGGAGTTATCCACAGGCTTCCTCCGGCTCACTCTGTAACCGATCGAACATGCGATTAAGGTGATCGGCTTCAGGCGCGCCAGGCAGCAGAACGGCCCTCCCCGATCAACGAGGAGGGCCGCCGTGGACGGGAGGCGTCAGCGCACGAACACCCCCGCACTCCCCGCCAGCTCCAGGAAGTACTGCGGCGCCACACCCAGAACCAGCGTGACCGCCACGCCCACCCCGATCGCCGTCACCGTCAGCGGCGACGGCACCGCGACCGTCGGGCCCTCCGGCTTCGGGTCGCTGAAGAACATGAGGACGATCACCCGGATGTAGAAGAACGCGGCGATCGCCGACGAGATCACGCCGATCACCACCAGCGGGGCGGCCCCGCCTTCCGCCGCCGCCTTGAACACGGCGAACTTCCCGGCGAACCCGGAGGTCAGTGGGATGCCGGCGAAAGCCAGCAGGAAGATCGCGAACACGGCCGCCACCAGTGGCGACCGGCGTCCGAGCCCCGCCCACTTGGACAGGTGCGTCGCCTCGCCGCCCGCGTCCCGCACCAGCGTCACCACCGCGAACGCCCCGATCGTCACGAACGAGTACGCGAGCAGGTAGAAGAGCACGGAGGACACACCGTCCGGCGTCGTGGCGATGACACCCGCGAGGATGAATCCCGCGTGTGCGATCGACGAGTACGCCAGCAGCCGCTTGATGTCGGTCTGCGTGATCGCGACGATCGCGCCGCCCAGCATGGTGACGATCGCGACGCCCCACATCACCGGCCGCCAGTCCCAGCGCAGGCCGGGCAGCACGACGTACAGGATCCGCAGCAGCGCGCCGAACGCGGCCACCTTCGTCGCCGCCGCCATGAAGCCGGTCACCGGCGTCGGCGCGCCCTGGTACACGTCCGGCGTCCACATGTGGAACGGGACCGCGCCCACCTTGAACAGCAGCCCCATCACGATCAGCGCGGTGCCGAGCAGCAGCAGCACGTCGTTGCCCATGGTGCTCGCGAGGGCGGGGGTGATGTCGGTGATGGTGCCGTCGACGACCTGCGCGATCGTGCCGTACGACATCGAGCCGGAGTAGCCGTACAGCATCGCGATCCCGAACAGCGTGAACGCGGAGGCGAACGCGCCGAGCAGGAAGTACTTGACCGCGGCCTCCTGCGACATCAGCCGCTTGCGGCGGGCCAGCGCGCACATCAGGTACAGCGGCAGCGAGAATACCTCCAGCGCGACGAACAGCGTCAGCAGGTCGTTGGCCGCGGGGAAGAGCAGCATCCCGGATACCGCGAAGAGCAGCAGCGGGAAGACCTCGGTGGTGGCGAAGCCCGCCTTGATCGCGGCCTTCTCGCTGTCGCTGCCGGGCACGGACGCCGCCTGCGCGGCGAAGGAGTCGACGCGGTTGCCATGTGTGGCGGGGTCCAGCCGCCGCTCGGCGAAGGTGAACAGGGCGACCAGCGCGGTCAGCAGGATCGTGCCCTGCAGGAACAGCGCCGGTCCGTCGACCGCGACCGCGCCCATCGCCGCGATCTGCGCCTTCGTGGTGCCGTACCCGTCCGCCGCGAGGGCGACGACCGCCGCGAAACCGGCGGCCAGACCCACGGCGGACAAGAACATCTGTACGTAGTAGCGGGACTTGCGCGGTACGAACGCCTCGACCAGCACGCCGATGATCGCCGCGCCGATCACGATCAGCATGGGAGACAGCTGGGCGTATTCGATCTTCGGCGCGTCGATCTTGGCGATCGGATCCGCCGCGGTTGTCCACAGGCTGTGGACGGCTGTTGCGCTCACTTGGCCGCCTCCACCTCGGGCCGGGGGTCTTGCTTGTGTACGTCGGACATGGTCTGCTTCACCGCCGGGTTGACGATGTCCGTGAGGGGCTTCGGGTAGACGCCCAGGAAGATCAGCAACGCGACCAGCGGGGCGACCACCACGAGCTCCCGCACCCTGAGGTCCGGCATCGCGGAGACCTCCGGCTTCACCGGGCCCGTCATCGTCCGCTGGTACAGGACGAGGGTGTAGAGCGCGGCGAGCACGATGCCGAAGGTGGCGATGATGCCGATCACCGGATAGCGCGCGAACGTGCCCACCAGGACCAGGAATTCACTGACGAAGGGTGCGAGACCGGGCAGCGACAGGGTCGCCAGGCCGCCGATCAGGAAGGTGCCGGCGAGCACCGGGGCGACCTTCTGGACCCCGCCGTAGTCCGCGATGAGCCGCGAGCCGCGGCGCGAGATCAAAAAGCCCGCCACCAGCATCAGCGCGGCCGTCGAGATGCCGTGGTTGACCATGTACAGCGTCGCGCCCGACTGGCCCTGGCTGGTCATCGCGAAGATGCCCATGATGATGAAGCCGAAGTGCGAGATCGACGCGTACGCGATCAGACGCTTCATGTCCCGCTGGCCGACCGCCAGCAGTGCGCCGTACACGATGCTGATCAGCGCCAGTACGAGGATGGCCGGCGTCGCCCACTTCGAGGCCTCCGGGAACAGCTGGAGGCAGAAGCGGAGCATCGCGAAGGTGCCCACCTTGTCCACGACCGCCGTGATGAGCACGGCGACCGGGGCGGTGGACTCCTGCATGGCGTTGGGCAGCCAGGTGTGCAGCGGCCACAGCGGCGCCTTCACCGCGAAGGCGAAGAAGAAGCCGAGGAACAGCCAGCGTTCTGTGCTGGTCGACATCTCCAGCGAGCCGTTGGCCCGGGCTTCGGCGATCTCCGTGAGGGAGAAGTTCCCGGCGACCACGTAGAGGCCGATCACCGCGGCCAGCATGATCAGACCGCCGGCCAGGTTGTAGAGCAGGAACTTCACCGCGGCGTACGACCGCTGCGTCGAGGCCACCTGCTCGCCGTGCTCGTGGGCACGGTCCCCGAAGCCTCCGATGAGGAAGTACATCGGGATGAGCATGGCCTCGAAGAAGATGTAGAAGAGGAAGACGTCGGTGGCCTCGAAGGAGATGATCACCATCGCCTCGACGGCCAGGATCAGCGCGAAGAAGCCCTGCGTGGGCCGCCAGCGCTTGCTGCCGGTCTCCAGCGGGTCGGCGTCGTGCCAGCCCGCGAGGATGATGAACGGGATCAGCAGTGCCGTGAGCGCGATGAGCGCCACCGCGATGCCGTCCACACCCAGCTCGTAGCGGACGCCGAACTCGGCGATCCAGGCGTGCGACTCGGTGAGCTGGTAGCGGTCGCCGTCCGGGTCGAAGCGGACCAGCACCGTGATGGCGAGGACGAGCGTGGCGAGCGAGACGAGCAGCGCCAGCCACTTGGCGGCGGTGCGCCGCGCGGCCGGGACGGCGGCCGTGGCAATCGCCCCCAGCGCCGGGAGCACCGCTGTCGCTGTCAGCAGAGGAAAGGACATCGGTATCAGACCGCCCTCATCAGCAGGGTCGCGGCGACGAGAACCGCCGCGCCGCCGAACATCGAGACCGCGTACGACCGCGCGAAGCCGCTCTGCAGCCTGCGCAGCCGACCGGACAGGCCGCCGACCGAGGCCGCCGTGCCGTTGACGACTCCGTCGACCAGGGTGTGGTCGACGTACACCAGGGACCGCGTCAGGTGCTCGCCGCCACGGACCAGGACGACGTGGTTGAAGTCGTCCTGGAGCAGGTCACGGCGGGCGGCCCGGGTGAGCAGCGACCCGCGCGGGGCGACGACCGGGACCGGGCGCCGGCCGTACTGCGCGTACGCGACCGCGACACCGATCACCATCACGGCCACCGTGGACAGCGTGACCGTCAGCGCGCTGACCGGCGGGTGCCCGTGCTCGTAGCCGGTGACCGGCTCCAGCCAGTGCACGAAGCGCTCCCCGATGCTGAAGAACCCACCCGCGAACACCGACCCGAAGGCGAGCACGATCATCGGGATCGTCATGCTCCTGGGCGACTCGTGCGGGTGGGGCTCGTCGTGGGCACCGCGTGTCTCGGCGGCCGGCTCCACGTCCGGCTCGGCCGGGGAGGCCGTAGCGGTGTGCCGCCAGCGCTCCTCGCCGAAGAACGTCATCAGCATCACGCGCGTCATGTAGTACGCCGTGATGGCCGCGCCGAGCAGGGCGCAGGCGCCGAGGATCCAGCCCTCGGTGCCGCCCTTGGCGAACGCCGCCTCGATGATCTTGTCCTTGGAGAAGAAGCCGGACAGGCCCGGGAAGCCGATGATCGCGAGGTAGCCGAGGCCGAAGGTGACGAAGGTGATCGGCATGTACTTGCGCAGGCCGCCGTACTTGCGCATGTCGACCTCGTCGTTCATGCCGTGCATCACCGAACCGGCGCCGAGGAACAGCCCGGCCTTGAAGAAACCGTGCGTCACCAGGTGCATGATCGCGAAGGCGTAGCCGATGGGGCCGAGGCCGGCCGCGAGGACCATGTAGCCGATCTGCGACATGGTCGAGCCGGCCAGCGCCTTCTTGATGTCGTCCTTGGCGCAACCGACGATCGCACCGAACAGGAGCGTGACCGCTCCGACGATCGTGACGACCAGCTGGGCGTCGGGCGCGGCGTTGAACAGGGCTCCGGAGCGGACGATCAGGTACACGCCCGCCGTCACCATCGTCGCGGCGTGGATCAGGGCCGAGACCGGGGTCGGGCCCTCCATCGCGTCCCCGAGCCAGGACTGCAGCGGCACCTGGGCGGACTTGCCGCAGGCGGCGAGCAGCAGCATCAGGCCGATCGCGGTGAGCATGCCCTCGGAGGTGTCGCCCACGAGGCCAGGCTCCTCGTGGCCGCCGAGCACCGGCCCGAACGCGAACGTGCCGAAGGTCGTGAACATCAGCATGATCGCGATCGACAGGCCCATGTCGCCGACGCGGTTGACCAGGAAGGCCTTCTTCGCGGCGGTGGCGGCGCTGGGCTTGTGCTGCCAGAAACCGATCAGCAGGTAGGAGGCGAGACCGACGCCTTCCCAGCCGACGTACAGCAGGAGGTAGTTGTCGGCGAGGACGAGCAGCAGCATCGCCGCGAGGAACAGGTTCAGGTAGCCGAAGAAGCGGCGGCGCCGCTCGTCGTGCTCCATGTACCCGATCGAGTACAGGTGGATCAGCGAGCCGACGCCCGTGATCAGCAGGACGAACGTCATCGACAGCTGGTCGAGCTGGAAGGCGACGTCGGCCTGGAAGCCTTCGACGGGGATCCAGCTGAACAGGTGCTGTGTCAGCGTCCGTTCTTCCGCGCCCTTGCCCAGCAGGTCGGCGAAGAGGACCGCGCCGAGGGCGAAGGAGACGAACGCGAGGACCGTGCCGATCCAGTGGCCGACGGCGTCGAGCCGCCGGCCGCCGCACAGCAGGACGGCCGCTCCGAGCAGGGGCGCCGCGATCAGCAGCGCAATCAGGTTCTCCACTTCAGCGACCCCTTAGAGCTTCATCAGGCTGGCGTCGTCGACCGAGGCCGAGTGGCGGGAGCGGAACAGCGACACGATGATCGCGAGACCGACCACGACCTCCGCCGCGGCGACGACCATGGTGAAGAACGCGATGATCTGGCCGTCGAGATTGCCGTGCATCCGGGAGAAGGCGACGAACGCGAGGTTGCAGGCGTTGAGCATCAGCTCGATGCACATGAACAGCACGATCGCGTTCCGCCGGATCAGCACGCCGGTCGCGCCGATCGTGAACAACAGGGCGGCGAGATAGAGGTAGTAGACGGGGTTCACTTCGACGCCTCCTCGGTCCGCTTGAACGTCGGCGGATCGATCTCGTCCCGCCCCAGCCGCCCCTCCGCGCGCTGTTCGAGAGCCCGCAGGTCGTTGAGCGCCTCGGTGGACACGTCCCGGATCTGTCCGCGCTCGCGCAGCGTCTTGCTGACGGTGAGGTCGGACGGGGTGCCGTCGGGCAGCAGGCCCGCGATGTCCACGGCGTTGTGCCGCGCGTACACACCGGGCGCCGGCAGCGGCGGCAGGTGCTTGCCCTCGCGGACGCGCTCCTCGGCCAGCTCACGCTGGGTCTTGGCGCGCTCCGTGCGCTCACGGTGGGTGAGCACCATGGCGCCGACGGCGGCCGTGATCAGCAGGGCGCCGGTGAGCTCGAACGCGAAGACGTACTTGGTGAAGATGAGGGCGGCGAGGCCCTCCACGTTGCCCCCGGCGTTCGCCTGGCCGAGGCCGTCGAACTCCGTCAGGGACGCGCTGCCGATGCCCCCGACGAGCAGGACGCCGAAGCCGAGGCCACAGATCAGGGCAAGCCAGCGCTGGCCCTTGATGGTCTCCTTCAGGGAGTCCGCCGCGGTGACACCGACCAGCATCACCACGAAGAGGAACAGCATCATGATCGCGCCGGTGTAGACGACGATCTGCACGATGCCCAGGAAGTAGGCACCGTTGGCCAGGTAGAACACCGCCAGGATGATCATGGTGCCGGCCAGGCAGAGCGCGCTGTGCACGGCCTTCTTCATGAAGACGGTGCACAGGGCGCCGATCACCGCGACCGTGCCGAGGATCCAGAACTGGACGGCCTCTCCGGTGGAGGTGGTGTACGCGGCGAGCTGTGCGGTCATCGTCCCACCACCTTCTCCGAGGCGGGTTCTGCGTCACCGAAGGTCGAGGCCGCCTCCTGGGGCGTCTCGCCCTTGGAGAGGGCGACCTGAGGCACCGTGCCGGGCGCGGCCTCCGTCACCAGGCCCCGGTAGTAGTCCTGTTCGTCCATCCCGGGGTAGATGGCGTGCGGTGAGTCGACCATGCCCTCTTCGAGGCCGGCCAGCAGCTGCTCCTTGGTGTAGATGAGGTTGGCGCGGCTGGAGTCGGCGAGCTCGAAGTCGTTCGTCATCGTCAACGCGCGCGTGGGGCACGCCTCGATGCACAGGCCGCACAGGATGCAGCGGGCGTAGTTGATCTGGTACACCCGGCCGTACCGCTCGCCCGGCGAGTAGCGCTCCTCTTCGGTGTTGTCCGCGCCCTCCACGTAGATGGCGTCGGCGGGGCAGGCCCAGGCGCACAGCTCGCAGCCGACGCACTTCTCCAGGCCGTCCGGATGGCGGTTGAGCTGGTGCCGTCCGTGGAACCGTGGGGCCGTGGTCTTCTGCTGCTCCGGGTACTGCTCGGTCAGCCGCTTCTTGAACATGGCCTTGAAGGTCACGCCGAAGCCGGCCACGGGGTTCTGGAAACCGGGCTTGGTCTCCTTGGGTTCCTCAGCCATCGGACGCCTCCTTTCCATCCGTAGATCCGCCCAGAGATCCATCACTCTGAGTATCGGGACCACCACTGACAATCAGCTCCCGCTCACGGCGCGAGCGGCGCCTCGGCACCGGTGGCAGCTCCTGTCCGGGCAGCGGCGGCACCGGGAATCCTCCGGCCATCGGGTCGAACGCGGGCTGCTCGGCGGGCGGCTCCGCCGACTTGGAGCGGTCGCGGAAGAAGTCCACGACGAACGAGAGCAGCAGCAGGGCGAGGACACCGCCACCCACGTAGAGGGCGATGTCGGCGAAGGCGTAGTTCTCGTTCCGCAGCGTCCGCACGGTCGCGACCAGCATCAGCCAGACCACGGAGACCGGGATGAGAACCTTCCAGCCGAGCTTCATCAGCTGGTCGTAGCGGACACGCGGGAGCGTGCCGCGCAGCCAGATGAAGAAGAACAGCAGCAGCTGCACCTTGACGACGAACCAGAGCATCGGCCACCAGCCGTGGTTGGCGCCCTCCCAGAAGGTGCTGACCGGCCAGGGTGCCCGCCAGCCGCCCAGGAAGAGCGTCACGGACACGGCCGAGACGGTCACCATGTTGATGTACTCGGCGAGCATGAACATCGCGAACTTGATCGACGAGTACTCGGTGTTGAACCCGCCGACCAGGTCGCCCTCGGACTCCGGCATGTCGAAGGGGGCGCGGTTGGTCTCGCCGATCATCGTCACGATGTAGATCACGAAGGACACCGGCAGCAGGATCACGAACCAGCGGTCCGCCTGCGCCTCGACGATCGCCGACGTCGACATCGAGCCCGAGTAGAGGAACACCGACGCGAAGGCGGCGCCCATGGCGATCTCGTACGAGATCATCTGCGCGCAGGAGCGCAGACCGCCGAGCAGCGGGTAGGTGGAGCCGGAGCTCCAGCCCGCCAGCACGATGCCGTAGATGCCGACCGAGGCGACCGCGAGGATGTACAGCATCGCGATCGGCAGGTCGGTCAGCTGCATCGTGGTGCGCTGACCGAAGATCGAGATCTCGTTGCCCGCCGGGCCGAACGGGATCACCGCGATCGCCATGAAGGCCGGGATGGCCGCGACGATCGGCGCGAGGATGTACACCGCCTTGTCGGCGCGCTTGACGACGAGATCTTCCTTGAGCATCAGCTTGATGCCGTCGGCGAGCGACTGGAGCATGCCCCAGGGGCCGTGCCGGTTGGGGCCGATGCGCAGCTGCATCCAGGCGACGACCTTGCGCTCCCAAACGATGGAGAACAGCACGGTCACCATCAGGAAGGCGAAGCAGAACACGGCCTTGACGGCGACCAGCCACCACGGGTCGCGGCCGAACATGGAGAGGTCTTCAGCTGCGACGAAGTACGGGCTCATGCCTCCACCTCCTTGGGGGCCTCACCGGCGGGCGTCGCCGGGCCGATGCGGACGAGGGAGCCGGGCAGCGCCCCGCTGTCGGAGGCGACGCCCCCACCCGCGGAGTTCAGCGGCAGCCAGACCACTCGGTCGGGCATCTCGGTGATCTGGAGCGGCAGCTGGACCGTGCCGACGGGGCCGGTCACGGCGAGCACGTCGCCCTCCTTGACCCCCGCCTCGGCGGCCGTGGCGGGCGACAAGCGCGCGCGTGCGGCGTGCCGTGTCCCGGCCAGTGCCTCGTCGCCCTCCTGGAGCCGGCCCTGGTCGAGCAGCAGCCGGTGGCCGGCCAGTACGGCCTCCCCGGCGGCCGGCCGCGGCAGTACGCCCGCGGTTTCCAGCGGCTCGGTGGCCCGCGGCCCGTCCCAGGCACCGAGCCGGTCCAGCTCCGCACGCGCGGTCCGCAGATCCGGCAGCCCGAGGTGTACGTCCATGGCGTCGGCGAGCATCTGCAGGACGCGCGCGTCGGTGGGCGCCAGGCGGCGGCTCATCTGGTCGGGCTTGAGCGCGGCGTCGAAGAAGCGGACCCGGCCCTCCCAGTTGAGGAACGCGCCCGCCTTCTCGGCCACCGCGGCGACCGGCAGGACAACGTCGGCGAGCTCCGTGACCTCACTGGGCCGCAGTTCGAGCGAGACCAGGAAGCCCACCTCGCCGAGCGCCTCACGCGCGCGTGCCGGGTCCGGGAGGTCCGCGACCTCCACACCGGCCACCAGCAGCGCCTGGAGCTCACCGCTCGCGGCGGCCTCGACGATCTGGCCAGTGTCCCGGCCGTAGCGGAGCGGGAGTTCTGCGACGCCCCAGGCGGTCGCGACCTCGTCCCGCGCGCGCGGGTCGGTCGCCGGGCGCCCGCCCGGCAGCAGCGACGGCAGCGCACCCGCCTCGATCGCACCGCGCTCCCCGGCCCGCCGCGGGATCCACACCAGCCGCGCACCGGTGGCGGACGCGGCCCGTACGGCGGCGGTGAGGCCACCGGCCACGCCGGCCAGCCGCTCGCCCACGACGATCACCGCGCCCTCGGCGCGCAGCGCCTCCGCGGCCACCGCACCGTCGTCCTCCAGGCCGACGCCGCTCGCGAGCGCGTCCAGCCATTCGGTCTCGGTGCCGGGCGCGGCGGGCAGCAGCGTGCCGCCTGCCTTCTCCAGACCGCGCGTGCTGTGCGTGGCCAGCGAGAACACCTTCTGGCCGTGCTTGCGCCATGCCTTGCGCAGCCGCAGGAAGACGCCGGGCGCCTCCTCCTCCGACTCGAACCCGGCCAGCAGGACGGCGGGCGCCTTCTCCAGAAGCGTGTACGTGACGCCCGTACCGTCGAGGTCCCGCCCGCGTCCGGCGACCCTCGCGGCGAGGAAGTCGGACTCCTCGCCGCTGTGCACGCGCGCGCGGAAGTCGATGTCGTTGGTGTCCAGCGCCACGCGCGCGAACTTGCTGTACGCGTACGCGTCCTCGACGGTGAGCCGGCCGCCGGTCAGCACGCCGGTGCGGCCACGCGAGGCGAGCAGCCCCTGGGCGGCGATCTGCAACGCCTCCGGCCAGGAGGCGGGCTCCAGCTCACCCTCGGCGTTCCGCAGCAGCGGTGTCTCCAGGCGGTCCTTCACCTGTGCGTACCGGAACGCGAAGCGCCCCTTGTCGCACATCCACTCCTCGTTGACCTCGGGGTCGTTCGCCGCGAGGCGCCGCATGACCTTGCCGCGCCGGTGGTCGGTGCGGGTGGCGCAGCCACCGGAGCAGTGCTCGCAGACGCTCGGCGAGGAGACCAGGTCGAACGGGCGGGAGCGGAACCGGTAGGCCGCCGAGGTGAGCGCGCCGACCGGGCAGATCTGGATCGTGTTGCCGGAGAAGTACGACTCGAAGGGGTCGCCCTCGCCGGTTCCCACCTGCTGCAGCGCGCCGCGCTCCAGCAGCTCGATCATCGGGTCGCCCGCGACCTGGTTGGAGAACCGGGTGCAGCGCGCGCACAGCACACAGCGCTCACGGTCCAGCAGCACCTGCGTGGAGATCGGCACCGGCTTCGCGAAGGTGCGCTTGCGGCCCTCGAACCTGGACTCGGCGTTGCCGTGGGACATCGCCTGGTTCTGCAGGGGGCACTCGCCGCCCTTGTCGCAGACCGGGCAGTCCAGCGGGTGGTTGATGAGCAGCAGCTCCATCACACCGTGCTGCGCCTTCTCGGCGACCGGCGACGTCAGCTGGGTCTTGACCACCATCCCGTCGGTGCAGGTGATGGTGCAGGACGCCATCGGCTTGCGCTGGCCCTCGACGTCGACGATGCACTGGCGGCAGGCACCGACCGGGTCGAGGAGGGGATGGTCGCAGAACCGCGGGATCTCGATGCCGAGTTGCTCGGCGGCCCGGATGACCAGGGTGCCCTTGGGCACGCTGATCTCGGCGCCGTCGATCGTCAGCGTGACGAGGTCTTCCGGCGGAACCGCCGCCTCTCCCCCACCGGAGGGAGCGCTCGTGGTCACAGTCATGCGTTCACCTCCGTACGGTGGTCGGCCCAGGCCGTCGACTTGGCCGGGTCGAACGGGCAGCCACGGCCCGTGATGTGCTCCTCGTACTCGTCGCGGAAGTACTGGAGCGAGGAGAAGATCGGCGAGGCGGCACCGTCACCGAGGGCGCAGAAGGACTTGCCGTTGATGTTGTCGGCGATGTCGGCCAGCTTGTCGAGGTCGCTCATCGCGCCCTTGCCGGCCTCGATGTCCCTCAGCAACTGCACCAGCCAGTAGGTCCCTTCACGGCAGGGCGTGCACTTTCCGCAGGACTCGTGGGCGTAGAACTCGGTCCAGCGGGTCACGGCGCGCACGACGCAGGTCGTCTCGTCGAAGCACTGCAGGGCCTTGGTGCCGAGCATGGAACCCGCGGCGCCCACTCCTTCGTAGTCCAGAGGGACGTCGAGGTGCTCGTCGGTGAGCAACGGGGTCGAGGAGCCGCCCGGCGTCCAGAACTTCAGCCGGTGGCCGGGCCGCATCCCGCCGCTCATGTCGAGGAGCTGGCGCAGCGTGATGCCGAGCGGCGCCTCGTACTGGCCGGGACTCGCGACGTGACCGCTGAGCGAGTAGAGCGTGAAGCCGGGCGACTTCTCGCTCCCCATCGACCTGAACCATTCCTTGCCGTTTTTCAGGATGGCGGGAACTGAGGCGATCGATTCGACGTTATTCACCACAGTCGGGCACGCATAGAGGCCCGCCACGGCAGGAAAGGGGGGACGGAGCCGCGGTTGACCCCGGCGGCCTTCGAGCGAGTCGAGCAGCGCAGTTTCCTCACCGCAGATGTACGCGCCCGCGCCGGCGTGCACCGTGATGTCGAGGTTGAGCCCGCTGCCCAGGATGTTCTCGCCGAGGTAACCCGCCGCGTACGCCTCAGCGACGGCCGAGTGCAACCGCCGCAACACGGGGACGACTTCACCACGCAGATAGATGAAGGCATGCGACGACCTGATGGCGTAACACGCGATGATCATGCCCTCGACGAGGCTGTGCGGGTTCGCGAAGAGGAGCGGGATGTCCTTGCACGTCCCGGGCTCCGATTCGTCGGCGTTGACAACTAGATAGTGCGGCTTTCCATCTCCCTGGGGAATGAACTGCCATTTCATTCCCGTCGGGAATCCCGCGCCACCACGGCCGCGCAGCCCGGATTCCTTGACGTACGCGATGAGGTCGTCGGGCGTCATCGCGAGCGCCTTGCGGAGTCCCTCGTAGCCGTCGTGCCTGCGGTACACGTCCAGCGTCCAGGACCCGTCCTCGTCCCAGAAGGACGACAGCACGGGTGCGAGCAGCTTCTCGGGGCTCGTGTCCTTCAGCTCGGGTGCCAACGTCATCACTCCCCCTCCTCGGCGGTAGGCCCTGCCGGGTGGGAGGGGTCGGACGCCGATGTCTTCTGCGGTGCGTCGTGCGAGCTGAGGTGCTCCGCCGGTGACGGCTCGTGAACGGCGTCCTGCGGTTCCTCGTGCGGGCCGCCCTCCCGCGGATGGACCACGCGCGCGGGTGCGGCCTCTCCCCTGGCCAGGCGGAGGCCCACCAGCGACGCGGGTCCGGCGCCGCCCGTGGCCTCGACGGCCCCGTCCCGCTCGTCGGGGAAGCCCGCCAGGATCCGGGCGGTCTCCTTGAACGTGCACAGCGGCGCACCGCGGGTCGGCTCGACCCGCACTCCCGTGCGCAGGTCGTCCACCAGGCGCTTGGCGCTCTGCACGGTCTGGTTGTCGAAGAACTCCCAGTTGACCATCACGACCGGCGCGAAGTCGCAGGCCGCGTTGCACTCGATGTGCTCCAGGGTGACCTTGCCGTCGTCGGTGGTCTCGCCGTTCCCGACGCCGAGGTGCTCCTGAAGCGCCTCGAAGATCGCGTCACCGCCCATCACGGCACAGAGGGTGTTGGTGCACACACCCACCTGGTAGTCGCCGCTCGGCCTGCGCCGGTACATGGTGTAGAACGTCGCGACCGCGGTGACCTCGGCCGTGGTCAGGCCGAGTACGTCCGCGCAGAACTGCATGCCCGTGCGCGTGACATGGCCCTCCTCCGCCTGCACGAGATGCAGCAGCGGCAGCAGGGCGGACCGGGAGTCGGGGTAGCGGGCGATGACCTCGCGCGCGTCCCCCTCCAGCCGGGCTCGAACGTCGTCCGGGTAGTCGGGCGCGGGCAGTTCCGGCATGCCCAGGCTGACGCCCCGCTCCGAAGAAGAGGTGGTCACCGGTCGACGCCTCCCATCACGGGGTCGATGGACGCGACGGCGACGATGACGTCGGCCACCTGGCCGCCCTCGCACATCGCCGCCATGGCCTGCAGATTGGTGAAGGACGGGTCGCGGAAGTGGACCCGGAAGGGACGGGTGCCGCCGTCGGACACGGCGTGCACTCCCAGCTCGCCCTTGGGCGACTCGACCGCCGTGTACGCCTGTCCCGGCGGCACGCGGAAGCCCTCGGTCACGAGCTTGAAGTGGTGGATCAGGGCCTCCATGGAGGTGCCCATGATCTTCTTGATGTGGTCCAGCGAGTTGCCCAGTCCGTCCGGGCCCAGGGCGAGCTGGGCGGGCCAGGCGATCTTCTTGTCGCCGACCATGACCGGCCCGGGCTGCAGCCGGTCCAGGCACTGCTCGACGATCCTGAGCGACTGGCGCATCTCCTCCAGGCGGATCAGGAAGCGGCCGTAGGCGTCGCAGGTGTCGGCGGTCGGGACCTCGAAGTCGTACGTCTCGTAGCCGCAGTACGGCTGGGACTTGCGCAGGTCGTGCGGCAGGCCGGTCGAGCGAAGGATCGGGCCGGTGGCGCCGAGGGCCATGCAGCCGGCCAGGTCCAGATAGCCGATGTCCTGCATACGGGCCTTGAAGATGGGGTTCCCGGTGGCGAGCTTGTCGTACTCCGGGAGGTTCTTCTTCATCTTCTTCACGAACTCGCGGATCTGGTCCACCGCGCCGGGTGGCAGGTCCTGGGCGAGTCCGCCGGGGCGGATGTACGCGTGGTTCATCCGCAGGCCCGTGATGAGCTCGTAGATGTCGAGAATCATTTCACGATCACGGAATCCGTAGATCATGATCGTGGTGGCGCCGAGCTCCATGCCGCCGGTGGCGATGCACACCAGGTGCGAGGAGAGCCGGTTCAGCTCCATCAGGAGCACCCGGATGATCGTGGCCCGGTCGGGGATCTCGTCCTCGATGCCGAGGAGCTTCTCGACGGCGAGGCAGTAGCCGGTCTCGTTGAAGAAGGACGTCAGGTAATCCATGCGCGTGACGAAGGTGGTGCCCTGCGTCCACGTGCGGAATTCCAGGTTCTTTTCGATTCCGGTGTGCAGATAGCCGATGCCGCACCGGGCCTCGGTGACCGTCTCGCCCTCGATCTCCAGGATCAGGCGGAGCACGCCGTGGGTGGACGGGTGCTGAGGCCCCATGTTGACGACGATGCGCTCGTCGTCGGCGCGGGCCGCGGACTGGACGACCTCGTCCCAGTCGCCACCGGTGACCGTGTAGACGGTGCCCTCGGTGGTCTCACGCGGAGTTGCGTGCTGCGTGCTCATGAGTACGACCTCCGCTGGTCCGGAGCCGGGATCTGGGCGCCCTTGTACTCGACGGGGATGCCGCCGAGGGGGTAGTCCTTGCGCTGCGGGTGGCCCTGCCAGTCGTCCGGCATCATGATCCGCGTCAGGGCCGGGTGACCTTCGAAGACGATCCCGAAGAAGTCGTAGGTCTCGCGCTCGTGCCAGTCGTTGGTGGGATAGACGGCGACCAGCGACGGGATGCGGGGGTCGCTGTCCGGCGCGCTGACCTCGAGGCGGATCAGCCTGTTGTGGGTGATCGAGCGCAGGTGGTAGACGGCGTGCAGCTCGCGGCCCTTGTCGCTGAGGTAGTGGACGCCGCTGACGCCGGTGCACAGCTCGAAGCGCAGGGCCGGGTCGTCGCGCAGGGTGCGGGCGACGCGGACCAGGTGCTCGCGCTCGATGTGGAAGGTGACTTCACCCCGGTCGACGACCGTCTTCTCGATGGCGTTCTCGGGGAGCAGTCCCTGTTCCTCCAGGGCGCCCTCCAGCTCGTCGGCGACCTCGTCGAACCAGCCGCCGTAGGGGCGACTGGCGGGTCCCGGCAGCCGGACCGAGCGGACCAGGCCGCCGTAGCCGGAGGTGTCGCCGCCGTTGTCGGCGCCGAACATGCCGCGCTGGACGCGGATCTCCTCACCGCCCTCGCCGCGCTGGCCGGGGAGGTTGGAGGCGGAGAGGTCCTTCTCGGGGTTGACGCCGTTCGACGCCCCGCTGTCCGCGTCGCTCATCGCAGCAGCCCCTTCATCTCGATCGTGGGCAGTGCCTTGAGCGCCGCTTCCTCCGCCTCCCGGGCCGCCTCCTCGGCGTTCACGCCGAGCTTGGAGCTCTGGATCTTCTGGTGGAGCTTGAGGATGGCGTCCATCAGCATCTCCGGCCGTGGCGGGCAGCCAGGGAGATAGATGTCGACCGGGACGACGTGGTCGACGCCCTGGACGATGGCGTAGTTGTTGAACATGCCGCCGGAGGAGGCGCACACCCCCATGGAGATCACCCACTTGGGGTTCGGCATCTGGTCGTAGACCTGCCGCAGCACCGGCGCCATCTTCTGGCTGACCCGGCCGGCCACGATCATCAGGTCCGCCTGGCGGGGTGACCCGCGGAAGACCTCCATGCCGAACCGGGCCAGGTCGTAGCGTCCCGCGCCGGTGGTCATCATCTCGATGGCACAGCAGGCGAGGCCGAACGTGGCGGGGAAGACGGACGCCTTGCGCACCCAGCCCGCGGCCTGCTCGACGGTGGTCAGCAGGAATCCGCTCGGCAGCTTTTCTTCGAGTCCCATGACTAAAGGCCCCTCAGTCCCATTCCAGGCCGCCGCGCCGCCACACGTACGCGTAGGCGACGAAGACGGTGAGCACGAAGAGCAGCATCTCCACGAGCCCGAACACACCCAGGGCGTCGAAGGTGACGGCCCACGGGTAGAGGAAGACGATCTCGATGTCGAAGACGATGAAGAGCATCGCCGTCAGGTAGTACTTGATGGGGAAGCGCCCGCCGCCGGCCGGCGTGGGGGTCGGCTCGATACCGCACTCATAGGCTTCGAGCTTGGCGCGGTTGTACCGCTTCGGACCGATCAGCGTGGCCATGACCACGGAGAAGATCGCAAAGCCTGCCCCGAGGGCTCCCAGTACGAGGATGGGCGCATACGCGTTCACCGCTCCTCGCTCCTCTCAGTCGGCATTGACTGCTGCGGGTTGCACTGGACTCACTCCCTGCTCACCTGCTCCAGGAGCCCCGCCAGTCCCGGCGAAGATCGAGAACATGTGAAGCAGGTCACAAGCCCAACTGCCTCGCATCCTATGCCTGCCGCTCTGTGATCTGCGACACGGGGTATTGCACAAGCTTTGTGATCTCCACCACCTGATGAACGATCATGAAGTCGGATGATCGGCGATCTTCGCACGTGAGGCGTTCAACTGATCACCAGTGGTGACATTTCCGCTAGTCAGCACAGTTCGGAAGCGGCGTCTCCATATCAAGAGACTTCCCTTGCATGCAAATTGGAGCTGGTCGCCGAGGCCTGGTAGGGGACCTCGTTCACACATCGGAGGGAGGCCGGAACGGGATGTGGACGCGTGCACGCGTTCACGAACTCGAGGGCGTCGGACTCCGTGCACCGGACGCACTGACTCCGGTAACCGTTCCGTGACCTCCGCCACATTCATGAGAGGCGCCTGAGAAGCGGGGTTGGCCATCCGTCCCAACCAGTGGTAGGTGGCGGGCAATTCGGACGTAACGAAGAAAGCCCATGATCACAGGCTTGATGGGCGACGTCCACAATGTCCGTTACGGCGTCAATAAAGGGTGACGCGCCGAGGATTCGGGCCGCCGATTGAACAACTGTGGCGGACCACACGTTCCTTGAAGGTATGGAGGAGCCCCTGATACCGGTTATTCCCATGTCCCACACCGCTCACATACGTAGCCACCGGAAACCCCGCCAGCGCAGCGCCTCGAAGATGGCGATGCGGGCCGGAGTTGCCGGTGGCATCCTCAGCACCGTGGCAGTGGCCGGCGCGTCGGCTTCGGCGAATGCCGCCGAGCCGGTGACGCAGACCATCGAACTGCCCACCCTCACGGCGGACCTGTCCGCACAGGTCGCCCAGTCCGCGGACGCCACGCAGCTGGCGGCCGCGAACTACGAGCTGCAGGCCGAGCGTGACGCGGCCGCCGCCCAGGCCGCCAAGGAGGCCAAGGCCGACCTGGCCGTGGCCAAGAAGAAGGCGGAGGCCCGCAAGAAGGCCGCCGAGGAAGCGCGCCAGGCCGCCGCGGAGCGCGCCGCACGCGATGCCGAGCGGGCCACCCTCTCCACGGCCTCCGGCGCCGACGACACCGTGACCGTGCCGTCCGGCGGCAGCGTCGCGACCGTCATCGGCTTCCTTCAGGCCCAGCTGGGCGACGCCTACGTCATGGGCGCCAGCGGCCCCAACGCCTGGGACTGTTCCAGCCTGGTCCAGGCGGCGTTCAAGCAGGTCGGTGTGGACCTTCCGCGCGTGTCGCAGGACCAGTCGATGGCCGGCACGGACGTCTCCCTGTCGAACCTTCAGGTCGGCGACATCCTGTACTGGGGTGGCAAGGGCTCGGCGTACCACGTGGGTGTGTACATCGGGAACGGCCAGTACCTGGACGCGGCCAACCCCTCGAAGGGCGTCGTCATCCAGGACCTCTCCGGCTACCCGGCGTCGGGTGCGGTGCGCGTGCTCTGACGCGAACCCGCCTCACCACCACACAAAAGGCGCATTGAGGTACGGATGGGGCCGCGGCCGCTCGGGGGCGGCGGCCCCGTCCGCCTCTGCTCTCGCGGACCGACGTCAACCGAGGTCGAAGGTGTTGGGCAGGCCGAGCCGGTGACGCAGGGCGTCGACGCGCTTGAGGGGTTCCAGCTCCGGCGGTCGGTACAGCTCCCAGACGGGGCAGCGCTCCGCGGGCGAATTGTCCGCTTCGAGTAGGGCATTGGCGGCAAGTCGGGCGGACTCGTTGGCGCCTTCCATACTGGCGAGGTCGACGTCGGTACGGACGTAGTCGCCGGCGAGGAAGAAGTTCGGGATCGCCGTGCGGGCCGTGGGGCGGCCGTGGAGCGTGCCCGTGGGGTGGATGAGGAGCTGCTCGCGATTGCGCGGCTCAGGGCCGCCCAGACCGGTCACCGCCGGATCCGTGAACCACCCGAGCCGGTCCTCGTCCCTGAGCGTGGTCCTGCCGGCGTCGTTCACGCCGTCCTTCAGCTGGGCCCAGAGTTCGGCGACGGCCTCCTCCTTCGTGCACTCACGGGCCGTCTTGCCGTACAGGATGCCGGGTTTGTCCCACTCGGAGATGATCGCGGACAGGCAGTCGCGCGCCCGCCCGTCGCCGTAGTCGCGCGAGAAGTCCCGTACGTCCCAGAACTGCGCCTGACCGACGGCGGTCACCGACCAGGGTGAGTCGAGGCAGTTGACGTGCCCGTGGACGACCGGCGTGGGCGTGCGGAGGTAGAACATCACCCCGGTCATCCAGTCCGTCTCCAGCGCGTCGCAGCGGGCCAGCCGCGGGTCGGCCGCGCGCAGGGCCGGTCCCCACGTCAGCCGGGCGTGCTCGACGGGGAGCGCGCAGACGTAGTGGTCGGCGGTGACCGTACGTTCGTCGCCGCCGTCGCGGGCCGAGACGCGGACCCCTCGCACCCGGCCGCCCGCGTACAGCACCTCCCGCACCTGGGCGCCGAGCACGAACTCGACGCCCAGGGAGCGCGGGTGGCTCTCCCAGGGGTCGATCCAGGCCTCGCTCGTGGGGGCGTTGAGCACGCGGTCGATGTCCGCGTCGGGGCCGTCCATGCCGGGCCCGAGGAGCCCCCAGAGCAGCAGGGCCCTCGATGATGACGCGGCCGACGGTGCGGGTGGAGGCGACCTCGGCGCGGGTGGCGACCAGGTTGCGGGTCTGGCCGATGCCGAGGAGCGCCTGGTACTCGGGGCTCATCTCCTCGGCTCGGATGAAGTCCCACCAGGACGTCCTCTCCCACTGGTCCTCGCGGCGGGCGTCGCAGCTGGTGAGGTGGACGAGCAGACGGTTGACGAAGTAGGCGGCCTCGTGGGCGGGCAGGCGGGTGCCGAGGTCCAGGACGGACAGCAGCTGGTCGCGGATCCAGGACAGGGTGAGGGTGCCGGGGGCGGGCGGGGTGGTGACGCGGCGGAGCGGGAAGTGCAGGTCGGGGCGGCCCGAGTCACGGGCGGACAGGGCCTCGGTGCCGTTGCGCAGGTTGCCGCGCACGCCGTCGGGGTTGCCGGCGTAGGGGATGCGACGCATGGTGTCGGGCAGGTTCCGGTAGAACCCGGGGAAGAACCGGAACCCGTGCTCCCTGGAAGTGGCCGCCGTCCGCCTGCCGCGGTGCCCGGGACGTCCATCGAGCGGGCCTTGCCGCCCAGGGCGTCGTAGTACTCGTAGACGGTCACGGCGTAGCCGCGCTCGGCGAGCTCGTGCGCGGCGCTGAGGCCGGACACGCCGCCACCGAGCACGGCGACCCGCCTCCCTGCCGAAGCGGCGGTCGCGCGGCCGGCGGCCCCTAAGACCAGGGCCGCTCCTCCGGCGCCGGTCCCGGCGAGAAAGTGTCTGCGGGTCTGTCCGGACGGCTGCTGTTGGCAGCGTCGGCCGTTGCGCGTGTTCCGTTGTCATGGGAAGGGGAGAGTAGGGGTCCGCCGCGGGGGCCGGAAGCCCGATTCCCGGCCGACCACGGCACCCTCACACCGGATCATCAGGGACCGGCTCTCTCCGCGCCGGCCTTGTCACAGACCGGCACCCTCCGGTGGTAACGGCCGATCAGGCCTTCGGGGCCACCTTGCTCAGGCCGTTGATGATGCGGTCCATCGCGTCGCCGCCCGTCGGGTCGGTCAGGTTGGCGAGCATCTTCAGGGTGAACTTCATCAGGACGGGGTGCGTCAGACCGCGCTGGGCGGCGATCTTCATCACCCTCGGGTTGCCGATGAGCTTCACGAAGGCCCGGCCCAGTGTGTAGTAGCCGCCGTAGGTGTCCTTGAGGACGCGGGGGTAGCGCTGGAGGGCGAGTTCGCGTCCCGCGGGGGTCGAGCGGGCGTGCGCCTGGACGATGACGTCGGCGGCGATCTGGCCGGATTCCATGGCGTAGGCGATGCCCTCGCCGTTGAAGGGGTTCACGAGGCCGCCGGCGTCGCCGACGAGCAGCAGGCCCCGGGTGTAGTGCGGCTGGCGGTTGAAGGCCATCGGCAGGGCGGCGCCGCGGATCGGGCCGGTCATGTTCTCCGGGGTGTAGCCCCAGTCCTCGGGCATGGAGGCGCACCAGGCCTTGAGGACCTCGCGCCAGTCCAGCTCCTTGAAGGAGTTGGAGGTGTTGAGCACGCCGAGGCCGACGTTCGAGGTGCCGTCGCCCATGCCGAAGACCCAGCCGTAGCCGGGCAGCAGCCGGTCCTCGCCGGGCCCGCGGCGGTCCCACAGCTCCAGCCAGGACTCCAGGTAGTCGTCGTCGTGGCGCGGGGAGGTGAAGTACGTACGGACAGCGACGCCCATCGGGCGGTCCTCGCGGCGGTGCAGGCCCATCGCGAGGGAGAGGCGGGTGGAGTTGCCGTCGGCGGCCACGACCAGCGGCGCGTGGAAGGTGACCTCGCGCTTCTCACCGGTGTCACCGAGCTTCGCGTGCACACCGGTGATGCGTCCGGTGCGCTCGTCCACGATCGGCGCGCCGACGTTGCAGCGCTCGTACAGCCGCGCGCCCGCCTTCTGCGCCTGCCGGGCGAGCTGCTCGTCGAAGTCGTCGCGCTTGCGGACGAGTCCGTAGTCGGGGAAGGAGGCGAGATCCGGCCAGTCCAGCTGCAGCCGCACACCCCCGCCGATGATCCTCAGGCCCTTGTTGCGCAGCCAGCCGGCCTCCTCGGAGATGTCGACGCCCATCGCCACGAGCTGCTTGACGGCGCGCGGGGTGAGCCCGTCGCCGCACACCTTCTCGCGCGGGAACTCGGTCTTCTCCAGGAGCAGTACGTCCAGACCGGCCTTGGCGAGGTGGTACGCCGTCGCCGACCCGGCCGGGCCCGCGCCCACGACGATCACATCGGCGGTGTTGTCCGTCAGAGACTCGGCCACGGCGGGATCTCCCCAAGTTCGAAATCTGTGTGCCGACCGGCACTGGACATGGGCAGTCTATTCAGCAGAATTGATCAACCGGCCGAAGGGATACCCAGTGAACCGAGCTCTCCCCGTGGTACGGCTGCGCGTCCCCACCGACGAGGATGCCGTGGCCTGGCACCGGGTGTTCGACGACCCGGAGGTCATGGAGTTCCACGGCGGCAGGTCCGCCGAGCTGTCCGTCTACGAGGAGCTCACCGCCCGCCAGCGCAGGCACGACGCCGAACTGGGCTTCTGCCTGTGGACCATGCTCGACGCCGACGACCGGGTCATCGGCTTCACAGGCGCCCAGCCGTGGCCACGGGAGTGGGGCCCGAAGGGCGAGATCGAGATCGGCTGGCGGCTCGGCCGGGAGCACTGGGGCAAGGGATACGTCACCGCGGCCGCGCGGATGACCCTGGAGCGGGTGCGCGCGGTGGGCGTCGGCAGCGTGGTGGCCATGGTCAGCGCGGGCAACACCCGGTCGATCGCGGTCACCGAGCGACTCGGTATGCAGCTCGCCGAGACCTTCAGCAGCCCCAAGACGGACAAGTTGGGGCACTGCTTCCGACTGAAGCTGTGACTTAGGGTAATACTCAGCTACAGAAAGCCACTTGACGCTTCCGGACAGCACCCTCGGGCGGTTACGCTGCCAGTACCTCTGGGGGTGACATCTGTGCGCATAACACCCAAGACACCCGAAGTGCGCGTGCCGAGGTTCGTCGGCCTGATGGCCATGGACGCCCGTGAGGCGGCCAAGGCACAGGGAATACTGCTCGCCACGCCCGACCGGCCCGACTTCCATCTCACCGTCGTGGACTATGTCGTACGGCAGTACCCGCCGCCCGGCGTCGAGGTGCCGCACGGCGCGGTGGTCAGCGTCTGGTTCGACCTCGGAGAAGGCGAGGGCGGCGGAGGCGCGGGCGTACGCGAGCCGCGGCTGCCGAGGCCACCGCGAGGCGGCATTGAACGCGAGCTGGGCCAGCCCGGGGACACGTTCGAGGCGATCAGGTGAGCCCGCCTCTCCCCCGGCCGGAGACAGGCCACCCGTAAGAGCCCGTGGGACCGGCCCGCGGGGACGCCCCCACGGCTCAGGCCTTGAACCCCCGGTGCAGAGCGACCACGCCACCCGTCAGGTTCCGCCACGCCACCCTCGACCACCCGGCCTTGCCCAGGCGCTCGGCCAGCGCCGGCTGGTCGGGCCAGGCGCGGATGGACTCGGCGAGATAGACGTACGCGTCCGGGTTGGACGAGACCGCCCGGGCCACCGGCGGCAGCGCCCGCATCAGGTACTCGGTGTAGACCGTGCGGAACGGCCGCCAGGTCGGGTGCGAGAACTCGCAGATCACCACGCGTCCGCCCGGCCGGGTCACCCGGTACATCTCGCGCAGCGCCGCATCCGTGTCCTGCACGTTGCGCAGCCCGAAGGAGATGGTGACGGCGTCGAACACGTCGTCCTTGAAGGGCAGCCGCGTCGCGTCGCCGGCCGTCAGCGGCAGCCAGGGGTGGCGCTGCTTGCCGACCTGGAGCATGCCGAGGGAGAAGTCGCAGGGCACGACGTAGGCACCGGCACGCGTGAAGGGCAGCGAGGAGGTGGCCGTACCGGCGGCCAGGTCCAGCACCTTCTGAGCGGGGCGCGCGTCGACCGCCTGGGCGACCTCCCGGCGCCACACCCGGTCCTGGCCGAGCGACAGCACGTCGTTCGTCAGGTCGTACCGTTCCGCCACGTCGTCGAACATCGAGGCGACTTCGTGCGGCTGCTTGTTCAGGGAAGCGCGGGTCACGAAGACCATTCTTGCAGCACCCGCTCAGGGAGCGGGGCGCGGCATCGCACGGGCGACGACGCCGCCCGCCCTGCTTGCTCCGGAACACGAGCCGCCCCGGCCTACTTCCGCCGGAACACGATCCGTCCCGCCACCACGGTCGCCACACAGCTTCCGCCCCCGCGCTCGGCCAGTTCTGCCTCGTCCCGCACGTCGAACACGGCGAACCGCGCCGCCGAACCGCTCTCGCGCGCGGGCGGGAAGTCCACCGGCAGCCCGGAGCTGAACGGGTCGAGGGAGGGCACTCCGTCCGGCACCCCGAGCCGCCCCGTCACGCCGATCCCGGACCGCCGAACGGCGGCGGCGACGGCCCGGTTGCCGAACGTCCCCGCCACCACGACGGTCCCGCGCGCCAGCATCCGCTGCACTCCGCGCCGCGCGCTCGCACCCCACCGCGCCTCGTCCATGCCGAGTGCGGCCAGGGCGTCCCCGGTCACCGGCTCGGTGCCGAGTTCGTCGGCCTCGCGCGGGTCCGGGTGGTAGGCCTGCTCCAGCAGTTCGGGCCCGTGCATGTTGACCAGTCCCGAGGTGAGGATGCCGGGCCACCGCCGCACGCGCGCGAGCGGATGGGCGCGGGTGAGCTCCTCCAGGGGACCGGCCTCGAGTACCCACTCGCCGCGCACGGCGAGGGCCCGCCCCCTGGAGTCCGCGTGAAGGGTCAGCAAGTCAGTTGGAGGCGAGCAGCTTCAGCTCGGGGTGAGCCGTGCCGCCCTCGATCGCGGTGGACGAGATGTGGGACATGACGCGCTCGTCGACGGGGTCGTTCGCCGGGTCGTCGTGCACGACGAGGTGCTCGTACGTCGTGTTCCGCTGCGCGGGCACACGGTCCGCGGTGCGGATCATCTCGATCATCTCCAGCAGGTTGGAGCGGTGCTTGGCACCGGCCGCCGAGACGACGTTCTCCTCCAGCATCACCGAGCCGAGGTCGTCCGCCCCGTAGTGCAGGGTCATCTGCCCGGCGTCCTTGCCGGTGGTGAGCCAGGAGCCCTGGATGTGGGCGATGTTGTCGAGGAAGAGGCGGGCGATCGCGATCATCCGCAGGTACTCGAAGATGGTGGCCTGGGTGCGGCCCTTCAGGTGGTTGTTCTGCGGCTGGTACAGGTACGGGATGAAGGCACGGAAGCCGCCCGTGCGGTCCTGTACGTCACGGATCATCCGGATGTGCTCGATCCGCTCGGCGTTGGTCTCGCCGGTCCCCATGAGCATGGTGGACGTGGACTCGACGCCGAGCCCGTGCGCCGTCTCCATGATCTCCAGCCACCGCTCACCGCTCTCCTTGAGCGGGGCGATGGCCTTGCGCGGCCGCGCGGGCAGCAGCTCGGCGCCGGCGCCGGCGAAGGAGTCCAGCCCGGCGGCGTGGATCCGCCGGATGGCCTCCTCGACCGTCACCTTGGAGATCCGGGCCATGTGCTCGACCTCGCTCGCCCCCAGGCTGTGGATGACGAGCTGCGGGTACTCCTTCTTGATCGCCGCGAAGTGCCTCTCGTAGTACTCGACGCCGTAGTCGGGGTGGTGACCGCCCTGGAACATGACCTGCGTCCCGCCCAGTTCGACGGTCTCCGCGCACCGGCGCAGGATGTCGTCGAGGTCGCGCGTCCAGCCCTTCGCCTTGTCCTTCGGCGGGGCGTAGAAGGCGCAGAACTTGCACGCCGTGACGCACACGTTCGTGTAGTTGATGTTCCGCTCGATGATGTACGTCGCGATGTGCTCGGTGCCCGCGTACCGACGGCGGCGTACGGCGTCGGCGGCGGCGCCCAGCGCGTGCAGCGGGGCGTCGCGGTAGAGGTCGAGCGCCTCCTCGGGGGTGATCCGCCCGCCCTCGGCGGCACGTTCGAGGACGGACTGGAGGTCGGCCTTCTCGGTCACCGGGTGTCCCTTTCGTCAAGGGTTGTGGACGGACCCAACCACCCTACGCCAGCGGTTTTCCCACCCCGCGCCCAGCCCGCCGCCCCGCCCCACGGACCGCCGCTCCCTCAGCCCGCCGCCCCGCCCACAGACCACCGCTCCGCCAGCCCGCCGCTCCCTCAGCCCGCCGCGCCCAGCAGCAACCCGGCGCAGGCGCCCGCGAGCAGGAACGGCCCGAAGGGGATCGCGGTCTTCCGCCCCGCCTTCCGCACGACGACCAGGGCGCCGCCGTACACCGCCCCGCACACGAAGGCGGCGAAGGTCCCCAGCAGCACGGCACCCCACCCGTACCAGCCGAGTGCCGCCCCCGCCCCGAGCGCCAGCTTCACATCGCCGAAGCCCATGCCGGCGGGGTTGATCAGGAAGAGCAGGAGGTAGAAGCCGCCGAGAGCCAGGGCGCCCAGCAGGGCGGTGCCCCAGTCACCGGCGTGTCCGGGCACCAGCGCGGCCACCCCGAGCAGGGCGAGGGTGCCGGCCGCGAGCGGCAGCGTCACCGGGTCGGGCAGCCGCCGCACCCGCACGTCGACGACCGCGAGCAGCACACCGGCGGGCGTGGCCAGCAGCCAGACGCCGAGTTCGGGCCGGGGGCCGGTGACGGCGGCGAGGGAGGCGCACAGAAGGGCGGTGACCAGAACGAGGAACGGCCCGCCGGAGCCGTACCGACCGCCCTCGCACTCACCGCACCGCGCCCGTCCGATCCACCCCTGGACCGGATGCCCGTCCGGACACCGGTCCCGCCACGCCTCGTCGGGCGGCACGCAGAAGCGGTACGCGGCTCGCGGCAGCAGCGCGCCCGCCACCACGCCCCAGCCCAGGGCGGCGGCGACCACCAGCCCCTCACCCAACCCCGCTCACCCCACTCGCCACTCGCCCGCCCGACCCGCCGGAGTCTTACCGCAGCTTCGACATCCGCGCTTCCGGATTCCCCGAACCCGCGCTGTCCGACTCGTACTTCAGGTCGTCGCCGACGGGGACGAGGCGGACCGTCGTGGGCTCCTGGTTGCAGCCGCCGTGGTTGTCCTTCACACCGACCGACTCGGCGACGAGCTGTTTCTCCGTCACCTGCTTCAGTGTCAGTACGTCGACACAGACGCCGCCCAGTTGGTCGGTCTGCCGGAGCCGGCCCAGCTCCTCGCCCACCTCGGCCCGCTGCACGGTGACCCGGAAGGTGCCCGCGGGCAAATTGCCGTCGAGGGCGGTCCCTTGGCCCTCCCAGGTGCCGAGGTAGCGGGCCGGTATGTCGGACGGGCCGCTCGTGCCGGCGGTGGGGGCGGGAGAGGCGGCGTCGTTGCCGGGGCTGTCCGCGCCGTCCGGGCGTCCGCCGGGCAGCAGGTCGAGAAGGAGGACCGAGCCGACCGTCACGGCCGCGAAGGCACCGGCGACGGCGAGCACCACCGTGCAGCTCACTCGCCGGCCCCGCCCGCCGGCCTCCGGCGCGGCCGTCGCGGCGACGCTCACGGTGACCTTGCCGGGCCGCCTGCCCGAGTCCGGACCTCTGTCCTCCGGTTCCGCCGCACGCGCATCTGGCACCGCTCCCGGCATCACCGGCGGCGGCCCGAACGCCCCCACGGCAGCACCCACGCCCACGGCGGAGCCCCCACGGACGGCGGAACCGGCGTCGACACCCGGGCCCCCGACGGCTCCGGGCCCCGCTCCGATGGCGGACCCCGCGACCCCAGCCGAACCCCCGGCGCCCCCCGGTCCCGGCCCCCCGCCGGTCGCCGGGCCACCGAAGTCCACCGGCCCCGAAGTGCCCGGAGAGGACGCAGAACCCGAAGAATCCTTCGCCGCCTCCAGATTCAGCAGCCGTACGGCTCCCCGGCTCACCTGCTCCACCAGCGCCCCCGGCAGCCAGCCTGCCGCCACCAGCCGGGCCGCCCCCTCCGGCGCGAACCGCCGGGCCACCTCCGCCGGGGCCGGCCGCGCGCCGGGTTCCTTGGCCAGGCACCCCTCGACGACCTCTCGCAGCTCCCCCTCCAGGGCGTCGAGTCGCGGCTCCTCGTGCACGACCTTGTAGAGGAGCGCGGCCGAGGAGTCCCCGGGGAAGGGCGGCTCGCCGGTGGCCGCGTACGCCAGCACCGCACCCAGCGAGAAGACGTCCGCCGCACCACTGACGCCCTTGCCCAGGATCTGCTCCGGCGACATGTAACCGGGCGAGCCGATCGAGACCCCGGTCGAGGTGAGCGACGCGGTGCCCTCCAGGGCGCGTGCGATCCCGAAGTCGATCAGCAGCGGCCCGTCCAGGGTGAGAAGCACGTTGGACGGCTTGACGTCCCGGTGCACCAGCCCCAGTTCGTGCACCGCCGCCAGCGCCTCGGCGAGACCCGCCCCCAGTGCCCGTACCGAATGTGCGGGCAGCGGACCGCCGTCCGTGACCGCCGCGGCGAGCGACGGCCCGGCGGCGTACGCGGTGGCCACCCACGGCACCGGCGCCTGCGGATCGGCGTCCAGCACCGGCGCGGTCCACGCGCCGCCCACCCGCCGCGCGGCCTCCACCTCACGGCGGAAGCGGGCGCGGAACTCCTCGTCGAGTGCGAGATGCGGGTGGACGATCTTCACCGCGACCGTACGGCCCCCCGCGCTGCGGCCCAGATACACACGGCCCATGCCGCCGGAACCGAGCCGGCCGAGCAGCCGGTAGGGCCCGATGGCCGTGGGCTCGTCGACGCCGAGCGGCTGCATGGCCGCCCCCTCTCCCCCGTACGCCTCCACTGCCCGCAGGGTATCGGCCAAGGGCCGCGCCACCCCCGTGCGAGACCGGATCGACGCACTACGGCCGCACCCGGTCCACCCTCCGCCCTTCGCCCCCTTCGCCCTCAGGGCCCCAGCAGCTCCACCCTCACATCCGAAGGAAACCCGGTCGTCGGTCCGACCCGGCGGGCGAACTCCGCCACGGCCGCCAGCTGGGAGTCGCCGAGTCTGAAGTCGAGGGTGGTGAAGTACTGCTCCAGGACCCGCTCGTCGAAGGCCTCCCAGCGAGCCGCCTGCTCGGCGACCTTGGTGACCTCCTCCAGGGAGAGGTTGCGGGAGGCGAGGAAGGCCTCGTGCACCTGGCGGGTGATGAGGGGCTCGCGTTCCAGGTAGTCCCGGCGGGCCGCCCAGACGGCGAAGACGAACGGCAGCCCCGTCCACTCCTTCCAGAGCGCGCCGAGGTCGTGCACGGTGAGGCCGTACTTCGGCCCGTCGAGCAGGTTCGCCCGCAGGGCCGTGTCTCCGATGAGGACGGCCGCCTCGGCCTCCTGCATCATCAGGCTGAGGTCGGGCGGACAGGTGTAGTAGTCGGGCTGCACGCCGAAACGGTCCGCCAGCAGCAGCTGGGCGAGGCGTACGGAGGTGCGCGAGGTGGAGCCCAGGGCCACCCGGCGGCCGTCCAGCTGGTCCAGCGGGACCTGGGAGACGATCACGCAGGACATCACCGGTCCGTCGCAGCCGACGGCGATGTCCGGGAAGGCGACGAGATCGTCGGCGTTCTTGAGGAACTCCACGAGGGTGATCGGCCCGATGTCGAGATCGCCCCGCACCAACTGCTCGCTGAGCTTCTCCGGGGTGTCCTTCGTCAGCTCGAAGTCCAGCAGTGTTCCCGTTCTGGCGAGCCCCCAGTAGAGGGGCAGGCAGTTCAGGAACTGGATGTGACCGACGCGCGGCCGCGTGCGAGAAATGTCCACATCGAGAGGCTAGACCCAGTGGGGTAGGGTGCAGCCTTCTGGGGTCCCCCTCTTGACGTCAACGTCGACAAGACGTTCAAACATCCGGGTGACGTGATCTTGGCCCCTATTGCTTTCGGCTGCCCGCGTGCTAGGCTCGCCGCAAGTTGCAGTTTGGTTTCCCTTGCAGTACAGAGCCTGCGGAGCATGTGACCGCGGGCTCTCGACGTTCTCGGACATATGCAGTTGTGCAGAACTCAATCTTCACACTTGCTGGTTCTGGAGCAGGGCAACCCTTTGGGCCCAAGGAGGGCTTATGGCTACCGGAACCGTGAAGTGGTTCAACGCCGAAAAGGGCTTTGGTTTCATCGCCCAGGAAGGCGGCGGCCCCGACGTCTTCGTCCACTACTCCGCGATCAACGCGACCGGCTTCCGGTCCCTTGAGGAGAACCAGCACGTGACCTTCGACGTGACCCAGGGCCCGAAGGGCCCGCAGGCGGAGAACGTCACCCCGGTCTGATCCTCTGATCCAGGATCGAGTGCAATACCCAAGGAGCCCCGCGCCATCCGGCGACGGGGCTCCTGCCTTTTCCCGCGCATCTCGCCTTTTACGCAAAGATGAATTCTCCGGGAATTCCGAGAGGAATCCGCAGAAAGGCCCGAACGGGAACGCCTGAGGACAAACGCCTGAGCAGGCCCTTGCGGCGCCGGATCACAGCGGGCGGGATGTCAGGCGGTACAGATGTGTCCACTGCTCCGCGGTGAGGTGCCTGGGCAGGGCGTTCGCGGGGAGGCGCTGGTGGCGTAGCCAGCGCTGGGCCTCGGGGCGGGACGCGCGGGGCAGCGACGCGGCGACGATCGCCGGAAGTCCTCGGCCGGGGGCCGTGAAGACGCGCCGCACGAACGCCTGGTAGGGCTTCAGGTCCGCGGACGCGAGCAGCGGCCGCTCCCTGCGCGACATGGTCAGCACTCCCCCGTCGACACCCGGCCGGGGCCGGAACGCCGTCGCCGGGACCCGGCCGGCCAGGCCGAACGCGAACCACGGCCACCACTGGGCCGTCATCATCGTCGCGCCGCCGACCCCCGCCCGTCGGCGGGCCACCTCCCACTGCACCAGCAGCACCGCCTCGGTCCAGCCGGGGGCGTGCAGGATCCGGCGGAGCATGCCGGTGGTCTGGTGGAAGGGCAGGTTGCCGACCAGGACGTACGGCGCGGTGGGCAGCCTGAACCGCAGGAAGTCGGCGTGGACGATCGACGTGGGGGGCTGCACCCGGCGGGCCAGCCGGGCGGCCCGCCGGGCGTCGATCTCCACGCCGGTCAGGGAGCGGCCCAGGCGTTGCAGGGGCAGGGTGAGGGCGCCGTCGCCCGTGCCGATCTCGATGATCGGGCCTTCGGTGCCGGCGACCAGCCGGACCAGGGTGTCGATGGTGGTGGGGTCGATCAGGAAGTTCTGGCCCAGCTCATGGCGGCCGGGATGCGGGGTGCGCAACAGGATCTCCGCGGCTTCGGGGTGAGGCCGGGCAGCACGAAGTGACACCGCCCGGCGCTGACTCGCTGAGGCGGCGGTTCCTTTCGAGGGGTGATCACGGAGGTGCGCGAGGCGCTGCCCCCGGCCGAAAGTCCGCCGGCTAGTCGCGCCCGCGGTCGATCACTGCGATGCCGATCCCGATGCCACACATGCGGGTCACGCTACAAGCCCCCACCCGCCCGGCCGCAAATGGATTTCCTGCTCGCTCTCACGGTCACCGCCACCGGCATCACGCGCATCGATGTCTTCGCGGACCGCGACCGCCTGGACGGAACGGAGGTCGCGGTCCTGGACAAGGTGGAAGGGACCTGGGTCACTCGCTGTAGAGGGCCTCGACCTCGCCTGCGAAGTCCCGCAGGATCGCCTCCCGGCGGAGCTTCATCGAGGGGGTCAGATGGCCGGCCCCCTCCGTGAAGTCGGTCGGCAGGACGGTGAAGCGGCGGATGGACTCGGGGCGCGAGACGAGTCTGTTGGCCTCGTCGACCGCGCGTTGCAGGACCGTCCGCAGGTCCTCGTCGTCGACGAGCAGTTCGGGCGGCACCGGGTGCTTGCCGTTCATCTGCCGCCAGTGGGTGATGCCGTCGATGTCGAGGGTGATCAGCGCGGTGATGTAGGGGCGGCGGTCGCCGAGGACGAGGCAGTGGGAGATCAGGGGGTGCGAGCGGAGCCAGTCCTCCAGCGGTGCCGGGGCCATGTTCTTGCCGCCCGCGGTGATCAGGATCTCCTTCTTGCGGCCGGTGATGACGAGGTAGCCGTCGTCGTCCAGCCGGCCGATGTCACCCGTCGGGAACCAGCCGTCCGGCGACGCCGGGACCACTCCGCCCGCGTGCGCGTCCCAGTAGCCGCGGAAGACCTGGCCGCCGGCGAGCAGGATCTCGCCGTCCGCCGCGATCCGCACCCGGGTGCCGGGCAGCGGCCAGCCGACCGTGCCGAGCCGGGGTTTGAGCGGCGGTGTCACGGTCGCCGCACCGGTCGTCTCGGACAGCCCGTAGCCCTCGTACACGTCGATGCCCGCGCCCGCGTAGAACGCGGTCAGGTCGCGGCCGAGCGGGGAGCCGCCGCAGACGACGTAACGGATCTTGCCGCCGAGGGCGTTGCGGATCCGGCGGTAGACCAGCGGGTCGTAGAAGGCGCGGGACGCCTTCAGGGAGGCGCCGGGGCCGGAGCCGGTGCCGCTCGCCCGGGCCACCGCGGCCTCGCCGTAGCGGCGCGCGATCTTCGCCGCGCGGTCGAAGGCCGCTGCTCTGCCGCCGCGTTCGGCGGTGGCGCGGGCGCTGTTGTAGACCTTCTCCAGCATGTACGGGATGGCCAGCAGGAAGGTCGGCCGGAAGGCCGCCAGGTCGGCCAGCAGGTCCTCCGCCTTCAGGCTGGGGGCGTGCCCCAGTCGCACCCGGGCACGCACGCAGGCCACGGCCACCATCCGGCCGAACACATGGGAGAGCGGCAGGAAGAGGAGGGTGGACGCCTCCTCGTTCGTGCGCGCCTTGAAGACCGGGTACAGGAGTTCGATCGCGTTGTCGACCTCCGCCAGGAAGTTGCTGTGGGTCAGCGCGCAGCCCTTGGGGCGACCCGTGGTGCCCGAGGTGTAGGCGAGGGTCGCCAGGGTGTCCGGGCCCAGCATCCCGCGGCGTACGTCGACTTCCGTGTCCGGCACCGGCTGCCCCAGCTCCGCGAGCCGGTCCACGTGGCCCTTCTCGATGACCCACAGGTGCCGCAGATCGGGCAGGTGCGGGAGTTCGGGCCCGAGCGCGGCCGCCTGGCCGGCCGTCTCGGTCGCCAGCGCGACCGCGCCGGAGTCCTGGAGGATCCAGCGGGTCTGGAAGACGGACGAGGTCGGGTAGACGGGGACGCTCACCAGCCCGGCCGCCCAGGCCGCGAAGTCGAGGAGCGTCCATTCGTACGACGTCTGCGCCATGATCGCGATACGGTCGCCCGGCACCAGGCCCTCGGCGATCATGCCCTTCGCCACGGCGAGAACCTGCGCGGCGAACTCCGCCGCCGTCACGTCCGTCCAACTACCGTCGTCGCCGCGGCGGCTGAGGACGGGGCGGTCCGGCGCCACGGCCGCGTTCTCGAACGGCAGGTCGGCCAGCGAGCCGTGGGACACCGGCGGCACCAGCGACGGTACGGCCACCTCCCGCACCTCGCCGTCCAGCCGCCGTATCTCGGGCTCGACGAGGACCGGCCCGCCGTCCGGGTCGTATTCGAGCGACGACGCCGACGTCTGATGCGGTACGGGCGAGGAAGAGTACGAGATGGGCATGGCAACTCCTGAGGCCTGCAGCGCGGTACGGCTCCGCTGCATGAGGTACGCGCGGCGCGTACGGAGGCGTTCACCGGCGGGGCGTGCTGGGGGCGTCCCCGGCGGTCAGGTGGCAGATGGTACGGCTCCCACGTGGGGAGGTTGTGCGGGTTCGAAGATGTTCCGGCGCCGGGGATGTGGAGTACCGGAGGCCTTGCGGCGCTTGAACTTACCTCCGGTAACGTTACTGAGGAGTAAAGCAGGGTGGAGGGGGCGAGGAAACCGGTATGACCATGTCTGACCACCTCCCTCTGATGACCGGAGCCATCCGCTCCCCCTTCCAACGCCCGTGCTCCGACGCCGACTTCCCCCGCACCCGGCTGGTCCGGCCCGGTGTCCGCGTCGACCTGGACCGGCTCGCCGCGTACGAGCGGGTCTGCGGCTTCCCCACCGGCGAGGACGCGCTCCCCCTCACCTATCCGCACGTCCTGGCCTTCCCACTGACCATGCGGCTGATGGGCGGCCGGGGCTTTCCGCTGCCGCTGCTCGGCCTGGTACACACCTCGATCGACGTCAGCCGCCACACGCCCCTCCCGGTCGACGGCACGTACGAACTCGCCGTGCGGATCGCGGGCCTGGCCCCGCACCGCCGCGGAACGGAGGCGACGGTGGTGACCGAGGCCCGCGTCGCCGGGGAGCTGGTCTGGGATTCCCGAAGCACGCATCTGGCACGCCATCGCACGGGCGACGTGGGCACCGGGGACGACGGTGGGGTTGGGCGACGAGGGGATGGCAGCGTCCGACGACCGGTCGGCACGCCGCGACGGAGGCGCGGCGCCCGACGACAGCACTGCCGGCCTCGGTGATTCAGCGCGGCCCAACCGTCACGGGCCGCACGGCCGTTCGGCGGCGCCCGCGCCCCAGGGACGCGAGCCGTTGCCCGGCGGGGCGGAATGGCGGTTCGGCGCCGGCATCGGGCGGCGCTACGCCGCCGTCTCCGGTGACTCAATCCCATCCACCTGCACCCGCTCACCGCCCGCCTGTTCGGCTTCCCGCGCCCCATCGCACACGGCATGTGGACGGTGGCCCGCTGCCTGGCCGCGCACGGCACCCCCGAGGCGGTGCCGGTGCGGGCGGAGTTCCGGGCACCGGTGCCGCTGCCGCTGCCGGGGACGGTGGAGTACGCCGCGGAGGGCGGGCGCTTCGAGCTGCGCCGGGGTGACCGGCTCCACCTCACCGGGGCCGTACAGCCCTTCGCCCCGGCCGACGGGCACTGACCTGCGACCGCCTCAGTCCCCCGGCGGTGCCCAGCGCCGCCCCGCCAGGAGTTCGCCGAGTCCCGACCAGGCGAAGTTCATCAGGGTCGCCGTCGCCTGTCGGGCCGTCACGTGCGGGGTGGTGTTGGCCCAGTCGGCGAGTGACTCGGCGGCGCCGACCAGCGCCTGGGCGAGCCCGGCGAACTCGGACTCGGGCAGCCGAGGGTCCTGGTGGGCGTCGCGGGCGGCCTCGGCGATCAGCTGGGTGACGAAGGCGACGATGTCCGCGCGCATCGCCGTCACCTCGGCGGCGAACGCCGCGCCGTGGGTGCGGGCCTGGAGGTGCAGCACGGACCAGCCGTCGGGATGCTGGGCCGTGTGGGTGAAGAACGCCAGCAGCCCGTCCCAGAGCCGGCGGTCGGCCGGCACCTCGCGCCGTACGCCGGCCCGGACGGCGTCGAAGAGCGCCTGCGCCTCGCGGCGGATGCAGGCCGTGAAGAGGTCGTCCTTGGAGTTGAGGTAGAGGTACACCAACGGCTTGGAGACGCCCGCCAGTTCGGCGATGTCGTCCATCGACGCCGCGATGTACCCCCGTTGCCCGAAGATCTGCACGGCGGCGTCCAGCATCTGCTGCTCACGGACCGCACGCGGCATCCGCTTGGTCTTCACGGCACCCATGCGGCTTAGCGTACGGTCCGCGTGGCAGGCGTCGGTCCGGTACCGGTCACGCGCCGGTTCAGGCGGCGACGGCCACCCGCTCCCGCTCCTCCACCGGCGAGCTGCCCGCGTTGTCGTACGCCTCCCGGTCGAGCAGCCCCTCACGGGCCGCGACGACGACCGGCACCAGCGCATGTCCGGCCACGTTCGTAACCGTGTGCTCGAGGAAGGGGCGCTGCGGATCACGGAGGCGGCGCTCGGCCCCGACCATCCCGACACAGTCACGCTACTGGGCAACCTGGCCATGACGCTGGGCGAGTTGGGGCGCCATGCCGAGGCCCTGCCGCCAGTGGAGCGGGCGCTGCGGATCACCGAGGCAACGCTCGGCCCCCACCATCCCGACACAACCACGCTACTGGGCAACCTGGCCGTCACGCTGGGCGAGTTGGGGCGCCATGCCGAGGCCCTGCCGCTGGCGGAGCGGGCGCTGCGGATCACCGAGGCGAGGCTCGGCCCCGACCATCCCGACACAGCCACCCGTCTGGATAACCTCGCCAGGAGCATGAGTGAGCTGGGGCGTCATGCTGAGGCGCTGCCGCTGGTGGAGCGGGCGCTGCGGATCACCGAGACGACGCTCGGCCCCGACCATCCCGACACCGCGATCCGCCTGGGCAACCTGGCCGTCACGCTCGACGAGATGGGGCGCCATGCCGAGGCCCTGCCGCCAGTGGAGCGGGCGCTGCGGATCACCGAGACGACGCTCGGCCCCGACCATCCCGACACAGCGATCCGCCTGGGCAACCTGGCCGTCACGCTGGGCGAGTTGGGGCGCCATGCCGAGGCCCTGCCGCTGGAGGAGCGGGCGCTGCGGATCACCGAGGCGACGCTCGGCCCCGACCATCCCGCCACAGCCACCCGTCTGGATAACCTTGCCAGGAGCATGAGTGAGCTGGGGCGTCATGCCGAGGCGCTGCCCCTGGCGGAGCGCGCGCTGCGGATCACCGAGACGACGCTCGGCCCCGACCATCCCGACACAGCGATCCGCCTGGGCAACCTGGCCGTCACGCTCGACGAGATGGGACGTCATGCCGAGGCCCTGCCCCTGGCGGAGCGGGCACTGGAGATCACCGAGGCGGCCCTCGGCCCCGCCCACCCCGACGCCGCCATCCGCCTGAACAACCTCGTCGCACTCCGTGAGCGGTTGAAAGACCACGACGAATGACAAATCCGCACCAGGGTAGTTCGTCGACACGGACATGCTGGTAAGGGGTGCACGGGGGCTGACGTGGGGACGGAGGTCGCGGAACGTCAGGGGCGACAGATCGCGGACGCGCACCAGCAGAGGTCGACGTGCAGACGCGCCACCAGCAGCGGGCACACGGGCATGCCCTCAGGCATGACGGGCGCGGCTGATGACTTCATGCGGAGACCTTAACACCGGAGCTTTGAGATCCCCAAAGCCTTACTTTGACAGGCACACAGCGGACATTGCCTTACAAACCCCGACAAGAGGCTCTCGGGATGCTAGCCCTGCGCCCGCGCCGCGTCGTCCGCGACGTCCTCCTGGCTGCGGTTGGCCTCGAAGTTGGCCTTGACGCGGTCCACCTTCTGCACGATCCGCACGGACGCCCGGTCCCGCTCCTTGCGCAGCACGACGAAGCTGATCGGCGCCGAGACCACGAGGGCGAGCAGCACCACCCAGATGCCGTTGGAGGCGCCGAGCCCGCGCGGGGCCACACCGGAGTAGACGAGGCCCCAGACGACCACGAGGCAGCCCACGAAGATCCCGAGGCGCATCAGCGTGTAGCGGAGCATCTCAATCCACTCTTCCGTGTCGAAGGGCCAGAACTACCCAAAGGGCACCGTCAAGTGAAGCACGCCCGACAGCCGATCTTGCAAGGGGGTGCGCGCAGCGGGCACTTGCGAGCCTGGCGCTCAGTGCAGCGGCAGCAGCATGATCACGTCGTCACGGTCGTCGCCGGGGGCGACGCGGATCGCGTCGGGGATGCGGCCGACCTCCTTGTAGCCGCACGAGCCGTAGAACCGTTCGAGCCCCATGCCGCTCCGGCAGGTGAGCCGTATCGCCTCGATCCCCTCGAACCCACGGGCGGCGTCCGCCGCGGCGGCCAGCAGGTCCCGGCCGTACCCCTTGCCCTGGTGACGCGGGTGCACCATCACCGTGTACAGCCACAACCAGTGCCCCATCAGCCGGTGGGTGTTGAAGGTGAGGAACGCGGTCGCGCACACCCGGCCGCCCTGGTCGAATCCGGCGAGCAGGCGACTACGGCCCTCGGCCATCGCCGCGAACTGCTTCAAGAGCTCGGGGCGCACCGACTCCCGCGTCACGGGCGGGACGAATCCGACGGCTCCACCGGCGTTGGTGACGTCCGTCCAGAGGTCGAGCAGGCCGTCGCGCAGGGAGCGGTCCACGGCGGGGTCGAGCGTGAACGTAAGGGGCATGGCGCGATGGTACCTATTACACACGCGACATGGCGAGGGCCCCTCGCACGAGTGAGGGGGGGCAACCGCGCCCCAGGCCTCACGACAGTATCCGCGCCGCCACCTTCAGATCCGAGACCAGCCCCTGGTACGCCGCCTCCCGGTCGTCCGCGCGCAGGACCGACGACGGGTGCACGGTCGGCACCAGCCGCTCGCGACGCCCGTGGACCTCCTCCTCCAGTACGGTCCCCCGCACCTGTGTCACCCGGAACGACGAGCCCAGCAGCGCCTTGCCCGCGGTCGCCCCCAGCACGACGATCAGCTCCGGCTCGACGAGAGCCAGCTCGGCGGCGAGCCACGGACCGCAGGCGGTCATCTCCCGCAGGCTGGGCGCCTTGTGGATGCGCCGCTTACGGGGCTCCGCCTGCGTGAACTTGAAGTGCTTGACGGCATTGGTGACATACGCCTCACCGGGGTCGATCCCGGCCTCCGCGAGCGCCCGGTCGAGGAGCTTCCCGGCGGGGCCCACGAAGGGCTTGCCCTGCCGGTCCTCCTGGTCACCGGGCTGTTCGCCGACGAGCATCACGCGCCCGTGCGCGTTGCCCGCGCCGAAGACGGTCCGGGTGGCGTCGCGGTGCAGCGGGCAGCCCCGGCAGCCGGTGGCGGCCTCGCGCAGGGCGTCGAGGCTCCTGGCCTCCGCCGGGACGAAGGGCTCGGCGGTGTACCGGTCCTCGGGGGCCGTCGTACGGGGGGTCACGGTCGCCGGGTACCCCTGAACGGGTGCGGGCGAACGGGCGCCCGCGGGTGAGCGGAACCTGGCCGAGCGGTCCCCCGCGTCCCTTCGGCCGGCACACCCACCCGCGTCGCGGTCAGATCCGCATCGGCTGCGGCGCCTCGCGGCGTGCCGGGTCCGGGCCCTCGAACTCGCGGATGATCTCGTACCGCGTGTTGCGCTCCACCGGGCGGAAGCCGGCGTCCCGGATGAGGTCCAGCAGGTCGTCGCGGGTGAGCTTGTTGGGCGTGCCGTAGTTGTCGGCGTCGTGGGTGATCTTGTACTCGACGACCGAGCCGTCCATGTCGTCCGCGCCGTGCTGGAGGGCGAGCTGCGCGGTCTGGACGCCGTGCATCACCCAGAAGACCTTGACGTGCTGGACGTTGTCGAAGAGCAGCCGGGAGACGGCGAAGGTCTTCAGGGCCTCCAGCGGGGTCGCCATGGCCGTCCGGGCCTGGAGGCGGTTGCGGACCTTGCCGTCCTTCACGTCGACGAAGTCGTGCTGGTAGCGCAGCGGGATGAAGACCTGGAAACCGCCGGTCTCGTCCTGGAGTTCACGCAGCCGCAGGACGTGGTCGACGCGGTGGCGGGGCTCCTCGATATGACCGTAGAGCATGGTGGAGGGGGTCTTGAGCCCCTTCTCGTGCGCCAGCCGGTGGATCCGCGACCAGTCCTCCCAGTGGGTGCGGTGGTCCACGATGTGCTGGCGGACCTCCCAGTCGAAGATCTCGGCGCCACCGCCGGTGAGCGACTCCAGACCGGCGTCGATCAGCTCGTCGAGGATCTCCGACGCGGACAGGCCGGAAATGGTCTCGAAGTGGTGGATCTCGGTGGCCGTGAAGGCCTTCATCGAGACGTTCGGGAGGGCGGCCTTCAGCTCGCGCAGGGAGCGCGGGTAGTAGCGCCACGGCAGGTTGGGGTGCAGGCCGTTGACGATGTGCAGCTCGGTGAGGTTGTCCGCCTCCATCCCCTTGGCGAGCCGCACGGCCTCCTCGATGCGCATCGTGTACGCGTCCTTCTCCCCCGGCTTGCGCTGGAAGGAGCAGTACGCGCAGGAGGCCGTACAGACGTTGGTCATGTTGAGGTGGCGGTTGACGTTGAAGTGCACGACGTCGCCGTTCTTGCGCGTGCGCACCTCGTGGGCGAGGCCGCCGAGCCAGGCCAGGTCGTCCGACTCGTACAGCGCGATGCCGTCCTCACGAGTCAGCCGCTCACCGGAGCGGACCTTCTGCTCCAGCTCGCGCTTGAGCCCGACATCCATGCGCACACCTCTCTCCGACAGACTTCGTAAACCGTACTCCCCGCCCTTCGGGCGGAAGGTGCCCCGTCCGGCGCTCCGCGCCTACACCTCTTCGGGCAGCTCACCCACCCGGTTCTCCCACTTGGTGGACAGCACGATGGTGGTACGGGTCCGGGACACCCCCTTGGTGCCGGAGAGCCGGCGGATGATCCTCTCCAGGCCGTCCACGTCGGTCGCCCGCACCTTGAGCATGAACGAGTCGTCACCGGCGATGAACCAGCAGTCCTCGATCTCCGACAGGTCCCGCAACCGCTGCGCCACGTCCTCGTGGTCGGCGGCGTCCGAGAGCGAGATGCCGATCAGGGCGATGACGCCGAGGCCGAGCGAGGCGGCGTTCACGGTGGCGCGGTAGCCGGTGATGACGCCGGCCGCCTCCAGCCGGTTGATGCGGTCGGTGACGCTGGGCCCCGACAGTCCGACGAGGCGCCCCAGCTCCGCGTAGGAGGCCCGGCCGTTCTCCCTCAGGGCCTGGATGAGCTGCCTGTCCACGGCGTCCATGCGATCGAAGCCTTCCGCTGAAGAGGTCTGACGAGATGAGGTCTGAGGAGTGAGGAGTGAGCAGTTGTGAGGAGTGAAGGGGTCTGACGAGTCGGGGGGTGAAGGAGGCTCAGGTGGTGCGCGAACCGCCCCCGAGTTCGCCCGCCCAGCGGCGGTAGAGCGTGTGGGGCACGCCGGCCGCGTCGAGGACCCGTCCGGCGACGAAGTCGACGAGGTCCTGGATGTGGGTGGCGCCCGCGTAGAAGGCGGGCGAGGCGGGTACGACGGCCGCGCCGGCGTCGTCCAGGGAGACGAGGTGGCGCAGCGTCTGTCCGCCGAGCGGCGCCTCCCGCACGGCGACGACCAGCGGGCGGCCCTCCTTCAGGGTGACGCTCGCGGCCCGTTGCAGAAGGTCCTTGGAGAGCCCGAGGGCGACACCGGCCACACAGGCGGTGGACGCCGGCACGATGAGCATCCCCTTCGCCGGGTACGACCCCGAGGACGGACCGGCGGCCAGGTCGCCCGCGCTCCAGTGCCGTACGCCGTCGAGGTCGACGGCGAAGGTGTCCGGCTTCCCGTCGGCCCCTCTGGCCAGCCATTCCCGCAGGTCGCTCTGCCAGTGCGCGTCCCGGAAGGAGAGCCCCGTCTCGTCCAGCAGGGTGAGCCGCGAGGCCCGGCTGACGACGAGGTCGACGCTCTCACCGGCATCCAGCAGCGCACGCAGCACAGCAGCCGCATACGGCGTACCGGAAGCTCCGGACACCCCCACGATCCAAGGCGCGCGCTGCGATTCCCCTGCGTTCACATCTTGAGCGTACCGGTGGGACGGCGGGTGTTCAGGGCCGGGCGGACGCCGGGGCCGTACCGGGGGCAGCTCGGCACCCCGGCTCCGGCGCGCCCCGGCCACCCGGACGGGCTACACCGTGAGCCCTCGCACCATCAGGTCGAGGAGCGCGCAGACGAACAGGCTGATCCCGATGAAGCCGTTGGTCGAGAAGAACGCCCTGTTCAGCCGGGACAGATCGTGCGGGCGGACGATGGAGTGCTCGTACCCGAACGCGCCCGCGACGATCAGCAGACCGAGCCAGAAGAAGGCGCCCGCGCCGGTGGCCAGGGCGTACCAGACGAAGAGGGCCGTCGTGACGGCATGGCAGGCGCGGGCCGCCCAGATCGCCGCAGGGACGCCGAAGCGGGCCGGCACCGACATGACGCCGGTCTCGCGGTCGGTCTCGACGTCCTGGCAGGCGTAGATCAGGTCGAAACCGCCGATCCAGATGCCGACGGCGAGGCCGAGGATCACGGCGTCCCAGGACCAGGCGCCGCTGATCGCGAGCCAGCCGCCGACCGGGCCCATGGCCTGGGCGAGGCCGAGAATGGCCTGGGGGAAGTTCGTGAACCGTTTGCCGTAGGGGTAGACGACCATCGGGATGACGGCGACCGGGGCCAGCGCCAGGCAGAGCGGGTTCAGCAGGGCCGCCGCGCCGAGGAAGACGGCCAGGGCGATCAGGGCGCCGGTCCACGCGTGCCGTACCGACATCGCGCCGGTGACCAGCTCGCGGTGGGCGGTGCGCGGGTTCCGGGCGTCGATCTCGCGGTCGATGATCCGGTTGACGGCCATGGCGAAGGTGCGCAGGCCGACCATGCAGACCGTGACCAGGAGCAGACGGCCCCAGTGGATGTTGCGGTCCAGGTCGAACATCGCGGTGAGGGCGGCGATGTAGGCGAAGGGCAGCGCGAAGACCGAGTGCTCGATCATCACCAGGCGCAGGAACGCCTTGGTGCGGCCCGGCTGCGGAAGCGCGGCGGATGCGGAACTCACAGGCCGTACTCCTTCCAGCGGCGGTCCACCGTGGCCGCCGTCTGCGGGTCGGACTCCACCATGTCGGGCCAGCCCCCGTCGCGCGTGTAGCCCTCCTCGGGCCACTTCTTCGTCGCGTCGATGCCCGCCTTGCCGCCCCAGAACTGCTGGTAGGACGCGTGGTCGAGATGGTCGACCGGGCCTTCGACGACCGAGAGGTCACGGGCGTAGTCGGTGTTGCCGAGGGCCCGCCAGGCGACCTCGTGCAGATCGTGCACGTCGCAGTCCGAGTCGACCACCACGATCAGCTTGGTCAGGGACATCATGTGCGCGCCCCAGATCGCGTGCATCACCTTCTGCGCGTGCTTGGGGTACTTCTTGTCGATCGAGACGATCGCGCAGTTGTGGAAGCCGCCGGCCTCGGGCAGGTGGTAGTCCACGATGTCCGGAACGATGATCTTCAGCAGGGGGAGGAAGAAGCGCTCCGTCGCACGGCCGAGGGGTCCGTCCTCCGTCGGGGGCCGGCCCACGACGATCGACTGGAGCAGCGGCCGCTTGCGCATCGTCACGCAGTCGATCTTCAGGGCCGGGAAGGGCTCCTGCGGCGTGTAGAAGCCGGTGTGGTCGCCGAACGGGCCCTCGGGGAGCATCTCGCCGGGCTCCAGCCAGCCCTCGATGACGACCTCCGCCTGCGCCGGCACCTGGAGCGGCACGGTCTTGCAGTCGACCATCTCGATCCGCCTGCCCGCGAGGAAACCGGCGAACAGGTACTCGTCGATGTCGCCGGGGAGCGGCGCGGTGGAGGCGTACGTCACGGCGGGCGGGCAGCCGAAGGCGATCGCGACCGGCAGCCGCTCGCCCCGGCGGGCGGCCACCTGGTAGTGGTTGCGGCTGTCCTTGTGGATCTGCCAGTGCATGCCGATGGTGCGGCGGTCGTGGCGCTGGAGGCGGTACAGGCCGAGGTTGCGGACGCCCGTCTCCGGGTCCTTGGTGTGGGTCAGGCCCAGGTTGAAGAAGGAGCCGCCGTCCTTGGGCCAGGTGAACAGGGCCGGGAGCTGCTCCAGGTCGACGTCGTCGCCGTGCAGGACGACCTCCTGCACCGGGGCGTCCTTCACCTTCTTCGGCGGGACGTGCGCCATGGCGCCGAGCTTGCCGAAGGCCTCGCGCACACCGACGAACCCGTGCGGCAGTTCGGGCCTCAGCAACCCGCCGATCTTCTCGGAGATCTCGCCGTACGACTTCAGCCCCAGTGCCTTCAGCAGCCGCCGGTCGGTTCCGAACACGTTCATGGCGAGGGGCATGGAAGAGCCCTTCACCTTCTCGAAGAGCAGCGCGGGGCCGCCCGCCTTCTGCACCCGGTCGACGATCTCCCCGACCTCCAGATACGGGTCGACCTCCACCTTGATGCGCTTCAGGTCCCCCTCGCGCTCCAGTGCCCTGAGCAGGGAGCGAAGATCGTCGTAAGCCATGGGGTCAAGTATCCCCGAGGGGCTACCCTGGCCCCGTCACGGGGGCCGTGCGAGCGGCCCCCGACCGCCGTTCCACGAGGTGACTGCCGATGCTCCGGATCCTGATGTTCGTCGTGCCGCTGGCGTTGAGCGTGTACGCGTTCATCGACTGCATCAGCACCGACGAGAAGGACATCCGGCACATCCCGAAGCCGCTGTGGGCGATCCTGGTGCTCCTGTTCCCGCTCGTCGGCTCCATCTCCTGGCTGATCGCGGGCAAGCGCCGCCGCCCGGAGGGCCGGCCCGGCCGCCGCTCCCAGTGGGTCGCCCCCGACGACAACCCCGAGTTCCTGAAGTCGCTCTCGGAGGACGAGGACGAGAAGGACCGCAAGAGGGACGGCGACGACGCCTGACGCGTCAGTCGGCGAAGGCCTCCTCGACCTGCACGACCCTGATGTGCTCCCCGCCGAACTCCTCCACGGCCACTTCCCGCGCGGCCCGCGGGTCGTCGACGCCGACGTGCACCCACCCCCGCTCGTCCACGCCGACCTCACGGAGTTGGAAGGTGCCGTGCCAGCGGTGCATGTCGGCGGAGACACGGCCGGCGAGGGCTTCCAGCTCACCCCGGTTGACGTCGGTGTCGTACAGACGCAGGGTCACACCTTTTCCGGCGGCCCCACAGTCGCCGGCGTCGAAGTCGGCGGAGGGCACGCGGTAGACGCTCACTGTGACGCCGGAGAGGCCGCCGACGTTCGGGTGCGGCCGACTCCACCGCCGACCAGTCCGGCCCGGCGCGCCCACCCGCGCCGGGGGACCGACTCCCTGATCAGCGCGGCGGTGCCTGCCGCGCGTTCGGCGGCGGGCCCTCGGCCAGGAGTGCCCCGCCCGCCGCGCCGCCCGCCGGGCCGAGTTCGACCAGCCAGTCCGAGGCCGCGATGACGTCCTCGTTGTGTTCGATGGTCACCACGGAGTGGCCCGCGTCGACCAGGCGTTGCAGTACGTCCACCAGGCGGGAGGTGTCCGCCGCGTGCAGGCCGGTCGTCGGCTCGTCCAGGAGGTAGAGGCACGAGCCGCCCGCCCGTCGGCCCAACTCCTTCGCCAGTTTCAGGCGTTGCGCCTCGCCGCCCGAGAGCGTCGGTGCCGGCTGCCCGAGCGGCAGATAGCCGAGCCCCACGTCCGCCATCCGCCGCAGCCGTCCGGCGACCTGCGGCACCTCCGCGAACACTCCCAGCGCCTCGTCGACCGTCGCCGCCAGCACCTCGGCGATGTCGTACCCGCCGTAGCGCACCGTCAGCACCTCGCGTCCGAACCGCCGCCCCTCGCACCCCGGGCAGCGCACCTCGACCGCGGGCAGGAAGTGCATCCGCACGGACAGCACGCCGGCGCCCTCGCAGCGCTCGCACCGCCCGCCCGGCACGTTGAACGAGAAGTGCCCCGGGGTCAGCGCACCGCCGGACCGCCCCGCGAAGACCTCCCGTATCGGGCCAAAGGCGTCCGAGTAGGTGGCCGCGTTGGAGCGGGGCATCCGGCTGATCGGCTCCTGGTCGATAACGACGACCTTGCCCAGCGCCTCCCACCCGTCGATCCCGTCGTGCTCGGCCGGCGCCTCCCCGGCCCCGTGGAGCCGCCGCCGGGCGGCCCGTCCCAGGATGTCCAGCACCAGCGACGACTTGCCGGACCCGGACGGCCCGGCCACCGTCACCAGCCGGCCGAGCGGGATCCGTACGTCGATCCCCTTCAGGTTGTGCGCCCGGGCGCCCCGGATCGTCAGTGCCCGGTCGGCGTCATCGCGCCCCCGCGAGATGGGGGCGCGCAACCGCCCCGCCAGATACGCCCCGCTCACCGACCCCTCCACCGCCGCGACCTGCGCGGGCGTCCCCTCGGCGACGACCCGTCCGCCGTCGCGCCCCGCGCCGGGCCCGATGTCGACGACGTGGTCCGCCGCCCGCAGCACGTCGAGGTCGTGCTCGATGACCAGCACGGTGTTCCCCAGGTCCCGCAGTCCGCGCAGGACGCCGATCAGGCGCGCGGTGTCGGAGGAGTGCAGCCCGATGGTCGGTTCGTCGAGGACGTAGAGCACACCCGTGAGCCCGGAGCCCAGCAGCGCGGCGAGCCGCAGCCGTTGCGCCTCGCCCGCGGAGAGGCTGGGCGTCGCCTGGTCGAGGGTCAGATAGCCGACCCCGACGTCGACGAGCCGCCGTACCCGCTCCTGAAGGTCGGCGACGACCGGCTCGGCGAACAGCCACTCGTCCCCGGTGGCCCGCTCCCGTACGCCGCCGAGCCACCCGGCGAGTTCGTCCAGCGGCAGCCGGGCGGCGTCGGTGATCGACAGCCCGTGCACGGTGACGGCCCGGCTCTCCGGCCGCAGCCGGGTCCCGGCGCACGCGCCGCACTCCTCCTTCACCATCAGCCGCTCGGTCTTCTCCCGGTACTCGGCGTCCTCGATCCGCTCGGCGTACCGCCGCATCAGCGCCGTGACCACGCCCTCGAAGCGCCCTGCCGTGACCGTCGCGGGCGGCTCGACGCCGGGGAAGTGGCGCCGGAACTCGGGGCTTTCGACCCCGTACAGCAGCAAGTCCCGCTGAGCTGTGTCGAGTTCGTCGACGGGAACGGAGGCGTCGAAGTCCAGCCCGTAGTGCGTGGCGGCGGCGCCGAGCAGCTGCACGTTCCGCTCGGTGGCCTTCGGATGCCAGCCGAGCACGGCCCCGGCGGCCACCCCGAGGCCGCCGTCGACCAGCCGCGGCACCTCGGCCCGGAACACCTCGCCGAGCCCCGTGCAGCCGGGGCAGGCGCCGGCGGGCTTGTTGAAGGAGAAGGACCCCATCACGAGTCCGGGCACGCCGGTCCCGCAGTGCGGGCACGGCACGACCTCGCGAGGCTCGTCGCCCTCGTCCTCGTACGCCGCCGCGGCGGACTCGTGCGAGGGCGGTACGCCCTTGCCGCATCCGGGACACGGGCGGACGCCGATGCGCGACCACAGCAGCCGCAGATAGGTGAAGACCTCGGTGACCGTGCCGACGGTGGAACGAGGGCTGCGGTTGGTGAGGTGCTGGTCGACGCTGATCGACGGCGACAGCCCGGTGATGGAGTCGACCGAGGGCCGGCTCACGAAGCCGGTCACCATGCCGAGCGACTCCATGTACTGCCGTTGCCCCTCCCGGTGGAGGGTGTCGAGTGCGAGCGTGGACTTGCCGGAGCCGGACAGGCCGGTCAGGACGACCAGCTTGTTCTTGGGGAGGGAGAGGGTGACGTTCTTGAGGTTGTGGAGTCGGGCGCCCTTGATCTGAATGCGGTCGGCCATGCCTTCAAGTCTGTCATTGAAGTCCTTGTTGGGACTTTTGGCGAACAAACACCCGCTATGAGGGCTTTCTTGTTCCCGTAACCTTCAAATCCATGACGAACGACGACCGGTTGCGCCCGGTGGACCTCGCCCGCCTGGCCGGCGTCTCCGCACAGCAGATCCGCAACTACGAGGACGCGGGCGTCCTGCCGCCCGCCGCCCGCACGGCGTCCGGCTACCGCACCTTCACCGGCACGCACCGCCGTGCCCTGCTCGCCTTCCGCGCCATGGTCCCGGGCTACGGCCCCATGGCGGCGGCCCGGATCATGCGCGCGGTGCACGACGGTGACGTACCGGGCGCCCTGTCACTGGTGGACGCCACGCATGCCGCGCTGCACGAGGAGCGGCAGCGGCTGCGGGCGACGAGCGAGGCCCTGCGGACCCTCGCCGGGCGGCCCGCCGAGCCGCTGCCGTCCGCCGGGCTGCGCGTCGGCGAGGCGGCCGCGCTGATCGGCGTTCGGCCCTCGGCGCTGCGCGTGTGGGAGGCGGCGGGCCTGCTGTCACCGCGCCGGGAGCGCGGGACGGCGTACCGCGTGTACAGCCCCGAGGACGTCCGGGACGCCCGCCTCGTCCACACCCTGCGCGGCAGCAACTACCTCCTCGACCAGATCCGGCCGGTGCTGGAGGACGTACGCCGCGAGGGCGGCACGGAGGCGATGCGGACGGCGATCGGCGACCGGGACGAGGCCCTGAACGCCCGTACGCGCGCGATGCTCGCGGGCGCGGGCGCCCTGCACGGCTACCTCGGCCACCTCGACGGCACCATCCGCGACCCGGACGACAAGTGACCCCACGGCTCCCGAGCCGCCGTCGCCCGCGCCTCCCCGCCGGCGGGCACTGTTCGCCGCCTTTGTTGCCCGGGTGTCGTCGCGCCGGGAGAGTGGACGTATGGATCTGGCACCGGATCAGGCACGGGCGCGCGAATGGCTCACCACCGCCGTCGCCGAGGCTCGCGCCGGGCTCGCACAGGGCGGTGTCCCGATCGGCGCCGCGCTGTACGGCCCCGACGGCACCCTCCTCGGCCGGGGCCACAACCGGCGCGTGCAGGACGGCGACCCGTCGGCGCACGCCGAGACGGCGGCCTTCCGGAACGCGGGGCGGCAGCGGTCGTATCGCGGTACGACGCGTGAGCCGTACCCCCGGGGCGCCCGCTAGGGGAGCACCACCGTCAGCACTTCGATCAGACGTTCGAAGCGCCCCCGCCAGTCCCGCTCCGACTGCTGCTCTCCCTCGAACTCATGGGTGAACCGCAGCGCGCTGCCCTCCCCGTCCCGCTCCAGATGGAACCGGATGCGGCCACCACCCTCCACCGTGTACTCGGCGACCCGGTCGACGTCCCAGGCGGTGACCTCTCCGGACCCGAGTTCACGCAGGGTGACCGCACCTCCGAGGTGGGGTTCGAGCACGTCGGCCGGGGTGAACCAGGCCGCGAGCCCGTCGGCCGTGGCCAGCGCGGGCCAGACCTGCTCCATGGAGCGCGGGAGCCGCACCAGGAAGTGCAGGAGGTGCGTGTTCCCGTGGGTCTGGCTGATGCCCTGCTCGATGGAACCGGTCATGACACCAGCCTGACCCGTCACGCCGGGGTGCGCACGTGTTACGGCCGCTCCCCGGCCCTGTCGACGACCGTGCGTTTGAGGACCGCGCTGGTGCCGTCCACCAGGCCGCCGGCGCCGACCACGCGCTCGCCGAGGAAGGTGAGCGTCTCCTCATCGAAGATCATCTCTTCGCGTTCGCCCTCGCCGGTACGGGTGATCGCGACGCCCTCGCGGCCCACGGAGTCCTTCACGCCGTGGACCACCTCGACGCCGGGGATCGTCGCGGCGGCCCGGTACAGGGCGGCGCCGACCTCCGGCGGCATGAGCGACTCCCGGATCAGGTCGCCGAACAGCACGAAGGCGGCGTGGTCCCGGTCCGGGCGCTCCTCGTCGACCTGCGCGGCGGCGGTCCGGTACAGCCAGTCGCGCATCTCGTCCGCGTCGGCCGGCAGCTTGGACAGCGCGCGGTAGTGGATGGCCCGCTCGTTGTCCGGGGAGCCGGGCTCCAGCGGCACGGGCTCGCTGCCCGGGCGGTCCTCCTCCAGGAGCCCTTCGCGCGTGCCGTCGACGGACAGCCAGATCTCCCGGTCGTGGACGGGTTCCAGCGGCACGCGGCGTCCGTCGACGTGACCGGCGTAGGCGTCCCGGCTCTTGATGTAGACGAACTGGTCGTCCCGGATGCCGCCCGGCACCTCGGACTTCTCGGCCGCCAGCGCGATGTCCTCCAGCAGTGCCACCGCCTCCTTCGAGGCGGCGGGCGTCCCGGACGACCCGGACGGCACGCCGAGGGTGAGCGCTGTCGCGGCGACGGCCGCGGCCGCTCCGGCCACCAGTGCCGGGCGCAGCCAGGGCCTGCGGGCGGGCTTCGGGTCGGAGGACTGCCGGATCTCGGTCATCAGATGCTCCTTGAGGAGTCGGTGACGGCCCGGCGGAAGGTCTCTCTCGGAGAACTCGTTCACAGGTTTCCCTCCCCTACGGGCTTGACCGCGGTGCTGCGGTCCCCTCTCATCTGTCCGCGCGCGCCCGGGGGTTCCATATGTTTCGCGAGTTTCGTCCTCGCCCGCGAGAGCCGCGACCGTACGGTCCCCACCGGCACCCCGAGCGCCTCGGCGGCGGCCTGGTAGTCCAGCCCCGACCACACGCACAGCGCCAGCACCTCCCGCTCGGCCCGCCGCAACCGGGCCAGTGCGGTGCGTACGAGGGCCAGCTGGGCGGCGTCGTCGATCCGCCCGGCCACCTCCTCGGCGAAGTCCCGCTCCGGCTCGTCGCGGGGCAGCCGGGCGACCGCGGCCGCGTGTCTCCGGGCGGCGCGGCGGGTGTTGCGGGCGACGTTGGTGGCGATGCCGAGCAGCCAGGGACGCAGCGAGCCGCCCTCGTCGTCGACCTTCTCGCGCAGCCGCCAGGCGTCCAGGAAGGTCAGCGAGACGATGTCCTCGGCGCTCGCCCAGTCGCCGGTGAGCCGGTAGGCGTGGTTGTAGACGGAGCGCGCGTAGGCGTCGAAGAGCTCGCCGAAGGCCTGGTGGTCCCCCGCGCGTACGCGTTGCCGCAGTTGTGCTTCCACATCCAGTTGCCTGTCCGCACGACGAAGGCCGGTTCCCGTGACTCGGGTCACGGGAACCGGCCTTCTCATGTGCCGCGGGACTCAGAACCCGACGGACTGAAGGGCGCTCAACCCCACGTCGGCGTACGAGTGCTTGCCGGAGACGAAGATGTTGACGCCGTAGTAGTTGAACAGCCAGCACCCGAAGGCGATCAGCGCCAGGTACGCGGCCTTGCGGCCCTTCCAGCCGGCCGTGGCACGGGCGTGCAGATAGCCGGCGTAGGCGACCCAGGTGATGAACGACCAGGTCTCCTTGGGGTCCCAGCCCCAGTAGCGGCCCCACGCGTCGCCCGCCCAGATCGCGCCCGCGATGATCGTGAACGTCCACAGCGGGAAGACGGCGGCGTTGACCCGGTAGGAGAACTTGTCGAGGGAGGCCGCCGCGGGCAGCCGCTCCAGGACCGAGCTGGCGAACCGGCCCGGCGTGCCACCGCCCGCGATCTTGTTCTCGTAGGAGTCGCGGAAGAGGTAGAGCACCGTGGAGACCGCGCCGACGTAGAAGACGGCGCCGCACAGGATCGCCGTCGAGACGTGGATGTACAGCCAGTACGAATGGAGGGCGGGGACCAACTGGTCGCTGGCGGTGTACAGGACGGTGACGGCCACGCCGAGATCGAGGAGGACCGAGGTGATCAGGGGGAGGCCGAGCCAGCGGATGTCCTTCTTCAGCGCGAGCAGCGTGAGGTACACGCCGACGGCGACGGTCGAGAAGGTGATGTTGAACTCGTACATGTTGCCCCACGGCGCCCGCTGCACCGACAGGGCCCGCGTGAGTACACCGCCGAACTCGATCAGGAACGCGAGCAGGGTCAGGGACACGGCGATACGCCCGTAGAGGTCGCCCTTCTCGTCACCTCCGTGCGCCCCCGGCCCGTCGGGCACGTCACGGGCGCCGGCCGCGGCCCGGACGACGACCTTCGGCCGCTCCAGTACGGCGGTCCCGCCGGCGTTCTTGACCGTCACGGCCGGAGCCTCGGTGGCGGCCGCCCCGGCGGCGGTGAGCGCGGCGGCGGTGCGGCCGACCTTGCTGCGGCTGCCGAAGATCCATTCGGTGATGTAGGCGAAGAAGGCCAGGGTGTAGACGGCCATCGCGGAGTAGATCAGCGTGTTGCTGAGGTCCGCGAGGTTCTCGTTGGTCGCGGCGGCGAGCGTCACTTCTCAGCCCCTTCGGCAGGTACGACGTGGGGATCGGGGGTATCGGAACGGTCGTCATCGGGGCCGGGTGCGCCCGGCGCGTTCTCGTAGAGCGTCCCGGCGAGTTCGCCGAGTTCCTCGGGCACCTTGGCGGACTCGCTGCGGCCGAGGCCGGCCATCTCGACGACGGTGACCCCGTCGGCGCCCCGCACCGCGCGCACCCATACGCGGCGGCGCTGGACGAACAGGGAGGCGGCGAGGCCGAGGATCGCGACGACGGCGCCGGTCAGCGCCCAGCCACTGCCGGGCTGCTGGGTGACCTGGAAGCCGGCCCACTCCTTGACGCCCTCGAACGTGACCGAGCCGGCCCCGTTCGGCAGCGTCATGGTCTCGCCGACCGCCAGCCGCTTCTTGAAGAGCTTGCCCTTGGAGTCCTTGAACTCCTCGAGGTTCTTCTTGTTCAGCTGGTACACGCTCTGCGGGATCCCGGAGTCGACACCGAGATCGCCGTGGTACGCCGACAGCGCGAGCCTCGGGTTCAGCAGCGCGGGGAACTGGGAGAGCATCGTGCCGTGGCCCTCACCGGCGAAGCTGGGCACGAAGAAGGCGTTGAAGCCGAGCTGCTCCTTCTCCCCCTCGGCATTGCGGTAGCCGTCCCTCACCATGATCGCGCCGGTGGAGGTGACGTTGCCGTCCAGCGGCAGCAGCGGCACGGCCTCCTTGTCCATCACCACGTCGCCCTTGGCGTCCCGGACGGTGACGATCGGGGCGTAGCCGTGGCTGACCAGGTAGACCTTCGAGCCGTCGATCTCCAGCGGCTCGTTGACCTTGACGACGGTGTCCTGGTCCTTGCCGTAGGCGCCGACGCCGTAGGTGATGCTCGCCTCGTAGGTGCGCGGGGTTCCCCGGTTGGGGCCGGTGGCGGCGTACGTGCCGTGGAAGTCCTTGAGGGTGAAGCTGAACGGGTCCAGGTCGTCCGGGGTGAAGAGGTTGCCGGACTTGAAGTCGTCGTACTGCGTGAGGGTGTTGGCGAAGCCGTCGCCCTCCAGGATCAGCTTGTTGCCCTCGGACTTGAACAGCTGGCCCCAGGCGAAGGCGATCAGCATCACGATCAGGGCGATGTGGAAGGCGAGGTTTCCGACCTCCCGCAGATAGCCCTTCTCGGCGGCGACCGCGTCGCCGGTGAGGTGGGCGCGGAAGCGGCGCTTCTTGAGCAGCGTGAGCGCGGCCTCGTGGACCTGCTCGGGCTCGGCCTCGGTGCGCCAGGTGGTGTAGGCGGGCAGCCGGGTCAGGCGCCTGGGCGCGCCCGGCGGGCGGCTGCGCAGCTGGCCGACGAACTGCCAGGTGCGCGGCACGATGCAGCCGATGAGCGAGATGAACAGCAGGATGTAGATGGCGGAGAACCACACCGAGCTGTAGACGTGGAAGAGGCCGATGGTGTCGTAGAGCGGCGCGAGGGTCTCGTGCCGCTTGCGGAAGTCGGCGACCCGGGTCGCGTCGACGCCGGTCTGCGGGATCAGCGAGCCGGGGATCGCGGCCAGCGACAGCAGCAGGAGCAGCAGCAGCGCGACCCGCATCGAGGTGAGCTGCCGCCAGAACCAGCGGACCCAGCCGATGACGCCGAGGGCGGGGAGGTTGGGCGCGTCCTCGGCGGGCGCGGTGGACAGCTGGGAGCCGGCCGCGCCGAGGTCCTGTTCCGGGGCCTGGTCCTCGGGAGCGCTCGTCACCCTTGCAGTGGTCTTGCTCATCGATCAGATCCCCACAGTGAAGCCGTTGGACCAGGTCTGCATCTCCTGCACCAGGCGGTCCCACGCGCCGGTCAGCAGCAGCACACCGGTCGCGATCATCATGATCCCGCCGATGCGCATCACCCACACATAGTGGCGCTTGACCCAGCCGAAGGCCCCGAGGGCCTTGCGGAAGGCGATCGCGGCGAGCACGAAGGGGACGCCGAGGCCGAGGCAGTAGGCGATGGTCAGTATGGCCCCGCGGCCCGCGCTGGCCTGGTTGGAGGAGAGCGCGAGCACGGAGGCGAGGGTCGGGCCGATGCAGGGCGTCCAGCCGATGCCGAACAGCGCGCCCAGCAGCGGCGCGCCGACGAGCCCGGTCGACGGCCGGGTGTGGAAGCGGAACTCCCGCTGCGTCAGCCAGGGCATCAGCCCCATGAAGAAGACGCCCATGAGGACCATGAGCACTCCGAGCACCTTGGTCAGTGTGCTCTGGTACTCCATCAGGGTCGAGCCGAAGTAGCCGAACAGCGCGCCGCCGGAGACGAATACCGCGGTGAAGCCGACCACGAAGAGCGAGGCACCGATGACCATCCGCCCGCGCCGGGCCTCGGCGAGGTCGGTGCCGGTGACCCCGGTCACGTACGAGAGATAGCCGGGGACGAGCGGCAGGACGCACGGGGAGAAGAAGGAGACGAGGCCGCCGAGGAGCGCGACGGGCAGGGCGAGCAGCAGCGCGCCGTCGCGCACGGTGTCGTTGAGCCCGGTCGCGGCGAGCTCGGTCACTGCGGTCACGTCACTTCTCCGCGAGGACCGGGTCGAGCATCTCGCGCACCTTCTCCTCGCTCAGCGGCTGGAGCGCGCGCGCGGCGACCTTGCCGTCCCGGTCGATGACGAGCGTGGACGGGATGGCCTGCGGGTTGAGCGTGCCCTTCTCGAACCGGAGCATCAGCCTGCCCGTCGGGTCGTACAGGCTCGGGTAGGTGACGCCGAACTCCTTCTCGAAGGCGAGCGCCGGACCGGTGCTGGTGTCGCGGGTGTTGATGCCGACGAACTGGACGCCCTGGTCCTTGGTGTCCCGGTAGACCGTTTCGAGGTTCTTGGCCTCGGCCCGGCACGGGGCGCACCACGAGCCCCACACGTTGAGGACGACGACCTTGCCCTGGTAGTCGGCGAGGTCGAGCTGCCCGCCGTCGATGGTCTTGCCGGACAGGTCGGGCGCGGCGGCACGGTCGCCCTTGCCGGCGGTGTCGATGCCGTCGGCGCCCGCGACGAAGTTCGTTTCGCCGCCGCCCCCGGACGTACCGCCGGAGCCGCACGCGGACAGCAGCAGCGCGGCGACGGCGGCGCCGGAGGTGGCGAGCAGGACGGTACGGCTACGGGCGCGACGGGCGGCACTCATGTGAAAAGTTTCGCATGCCCGTTCTGGGGATCTTGCGCACCCCCCTTGGGGGCGGACACCCGCATTTCAGGCAGCGTCCTGGGACGCCGCGGTGCCGGTCGCGGGCGCCTTGACGAAGCCCTTCCAGCCACCGGCCGGCGCCTGCCCGACGTCCAGCGTGCGCAGCTGGTCGAGCACCTCCGGCTGCTGCACGTCCAGCCAGTCCACGAACTGCCGGAAGGAGACCAGCCGCACGTCCTCGCCCTTCTCCTTCTCCCGCGCGATGTGCTTCAGGGCCTCCTCGACGGCGTCCATGTATATGCCGCCGTTCCACTGCTCGAAGTGGTTGCCGACGAAGAAGGGGGCCCGATTTGTCTCGTATGCCCGCCTGAAGCCCTGGATGTAGGCCTGCGCCGACTGCTCACGCCAGCCCGGGTAGTTGTGCGCGGGGGCGTTGGTGGAGTTCACCGACTGGTTGGCGAGCATGTTGTAGTCCATCGAGAGAACCTCGAAGGAGCGGCCGGGGAAAGGTATCTGCTGGAGCGGAAGGTCCCATATGCCCTGTTTCTTCTGAGGCCAGACCTGTCGGCCGCCCGGCGACGAGGCGTCGTAGCGCCAGCCCAGCTCACGCGCGGCGGGCAGCAGGTTGTCCTGGCCGAGCAGACAGGGCGTCCGGCCGCCGACGAGTTCCTTGTCGTAGTCGAAGGGCAGCGACGGCAGATCGGTCCAGCCGGAGTTGGTCCGCCACTCCTTCACGAACGACTTGGCCTGGTCGATCTCGCTGCGCCACTGCTGCGGCGTCCAGTTGCCGACCGAGCCGGACCCGGCGCAGAAGTGGCCGTTGAAGTGGGTGCCTATCTCGTGGCCCTCCAGCCAGGCACGGCGGACGCCCGCCAGCGTCTCCTTGATGTGCGCGTCCGTGAGGTAGCCGATGTCGGAGGCGCCCCGCAGGTTGTTCGGCGGGTCGTAGAGCCGCTTCTTCGACTCGGGCAGCAGATACAGCCCCGAGAGGAAGAAGGTCATGTGCGCCTCGTGCTCCTTGGCGAGGTCGAGGAAGCGCGGGAAGAGCCCGTTGCCCACCTCGCCGGCGCCGTCCCAGGAGAAGACCACGAACTGCGGCGGGGTCTGACCGGGCTCCAGCGGCACGGGCCGGTCCGGCTGCATCGGCTGCTTGCCGGTGAAGGAGGTCGAACCGTCGCCGATCGGACGGGCGGTGGGGGGCTTGGGCTTCGGGCTGCTTTCCGGTGCCCGCCCGGAACCGCCGGCGCGGCCGGGGCCGTCCGAGGAGGTGAGGGTTCCGCATCCCGCGAGCCCCAGGGCGGCCGCGGCCCCGGCGCCGAGTCCCATCGCTCCCCGTCGACTGATGTGAGACATGCCGTCCCCGTCCGTTGCGCTCTCTGATGTCACACAGTCAGACAGCACGACGTACGGGGAGGTTCCCCCTATCGGTCAACGATTCGGAACAACGGCAACGAATTCGTCACACAGGACGTCTATGCCCCGAAAGCCTTGTCCTGGCCCTTCACCGGTTTGGCACCGGCGAGCAGATGCGGCGGGACGAGGTCACGCGCGGGCTCGCTGTAGCCGACGGAGACGATCCGGTCCCCCTCGTACGTGAAGGACGTCAGCGAGGCGAGCGTGCACTGCCTGCGGCGCGGGTCGTGCCACAGCCGGCGCTTCTCGACGTACGAGCGCACGATCCAGATCGGCAGCTGATGGCTCACCATCACCGCCTCGTGCCCCCGCGCCGCGTCCTTCGCCGCGTCCAGCGCGCCCATCATCCGGATGACCTGCTCGACGTACGGCTCGCCCCACGACGGGCGGAAGGGGTTGACCAGGTGCTTCCAGTTCCCGGGGCTGCGCAGCGCGCCGTCGCCCACCCCGAAGGTCTTGCCCTGGAAGACGTTCTCTGCCTCGATCAGCCGGGGGTCGGTCGCCAGGTCCAGCCCTTGCGCCTTGGCGATCGGCGTCGCCGTCTCCTGCGCCCGCTCCAGCGGGGAGGCGACGACGTACGTGACGTCACGGGGGGCGAGGTGCTCGGCGACCCGGTCGGCCATCTGCCGGCCCAGCTCCGACAGGTGGTACCCGGGCAGCCGTCCGTACAGGACCCCGTCCGGGTTGGCGACCTCGCCGTGCCGCATCAGGTGGACGACCGTGATGTCCCGCGCGCTCATGCCGTGGCCTCCGCCGCCGCGCGGGCCGCCGCCGGAAGGGCGTCGGCGATCCGCTGCACCGCGCGCTCGTCGTGCGCGGTGGACACGAACCAGGACTCGAAGGCGGAGGGCGGCAGATAGACGCCGTTCGCCAGCATGGCGTGGAAGAAGGCGGTGAAACGATACGACGCCTGCGCCTTGGCGGCCTCGTAGTCGCGCACGGCGCGGTCGGTGAAGAACACCGAGAACATGTTGGAGGCGCTCTGCACGGTGTGCGCGACGCCCTCCTTGGCGAGCGCCTCGCCGACCAGCGCCTGGATCTGCCGCGACACCTCGTCGATCTTGGTGTAGGCGGCGTCGTCCAGGAGCCGCAGCTGCGCGAGGCCGGCGGCGGTCGCGACCGGGTTCCCGGAGAGGGTGCCGGCCTGGTAGACGGGGCCGGCCGGGGCGAGGTGCGCCATGACGTCCGCGCGCCCACCGAAGGCGGCGGCGGGGAAGCCACCGCCCATCACCTTGCCGAAGGTCATCAGGTCGGGCACGACACCGTCGACGCCGAACCACCCGGAGCGGCTGGTACGGAAGCCGGTCATCACCTCGTCGGAGATGAAGAGGGCCCCGTTCTGCGCACACGCGTCCTTCAGGCCCTGGTTGAAGCCCGGCGCCGGCGGCACGACACCCATGTTGCCGGGGGACGCCTCGGTGATCACGCACGCGATCTCGCCCGGGTGGGCGTGGAAGGCGGCGTGCACGGCTTCGAGGTCGTTGTACGGCAGGACGATGGTGTCGCCGGCCTGGGCGCCGGTGACGCCCGGGGTGTCCGGCAGCGCGAAGGTCGCCAGCCCGCTGCCCGCGGCGGCGAGGAGGGCGTCGACGTGGCCGTGGTAGCACCCGGCGAACTTGATCACCTTGGACCGCCCGGTGAACCCACGGGCGAGGCGGATCGCGGACATGGTCGCCTCGGTGCCGCTGGACACCAGCCGCACCTGCTCGACCGGCCCGACCCGCCCGACGATCTCCTCGGCGAGCGCGACCTCACCCTCGCCGGGCGTACCGAAGGACGTACCGCGCGCGACCGCGTCCTGGACGGCGGCGATCACCTCGGGACGGGAGTGCCCGAGGATCATGGGCCCCCAGGAGCACACGAGGTCGACGTACTCGCGCCCGTCGGCGTCCGTCAGATACGGCCCGCTGCCGGACACCATGAAGCGGGGCGTACCGCCCACGGCGCGGAAGGCACGCACCGGGGAGTTGACGCCGCCGGGCGTGACGGCGGCCGCACGGTCGAATAGAGCCTGCGAGACAGGCGCTTCGTATGAATAGGGCAGTTCGCTCATGACGTGCGACTTCTCCGACTTCTCGGACTTCCGGTTGCCACTGACCTACTCAGGGTAGGACGCGGCACCTCGTGATCGATCCTCCTCCACCCCGTCCGTCTGCGAAACTGAGACCTGATACACACAGCTCCTGCGGGGCATGGTGATCAGGGGCTGCGAAGATCCTGCGGACAGGTGTTTCACCGCACGTTTCGGCGCGCGGCCGTGGGGGAGGTCACTGACACGATGATCGGGTTGCGCGGCGGGGTCCCCGCGTCCTAGAAAAGCAGTCGGGTGGAGATATGCATCGCGGTGGTGGACTGGGCGAGGGGACCGATGACCTGGGTCCTCGACGCGCCCGGCGGGGAAAGCACCGGCGCGACGCGGAGGAATCGACCGAAGCACGTCAGACACAGGGTGTGCCGAGTGAGTCCGAGCGGATCGAGCGACTTCGGGCCGGGAGCAGGAATGGTGGTCGGGTGGGGGTGACGTACAAGTACTTCGGCGCACCGGACGGTGCCACGGCGGCCCGCGTCCCGATCTCGATGCGCCCCGAGGAACTCGGCGGCGACGAGCTCGGCATGAACGGCATGTTCACCAAGATCAAGCCGGAGACGATGGCCGCGATGGTGCTGACCGGCATCGAAGGCGTCCCCCTCCACAAGGTCCCCCCGCTCGAACTGGTCGTCCTGCACCCCGACTACGCCGTGGTCAAACTCCCGATGACCGTCGTCGACCCCCTGCGCGGCATCGGCGAGGAGGCGGTGGGCGCGGCGGCCTTCATCTGGTCGACGGTCCCGGACCGGGGCGGCCCGCGGGACGCCTTCAACGTGTACCAACTGCTGCACGAGTGGCAGGACTTCTCGAAGCGGTTGCATGAGGCGGGGCATCAGCCGTACTGCCTGGTGTGGCCCTGACCTTGGATTTCATGGGCAGCGCACGGGGTTTTCGGACCCCGCCTTCGGCATGTGCGCAGGAGGGCCGGCAGACGTCCACGGCACATCGACGGCGCGGAGGCACTCCCCCGCGCGTCGGCCGCGCGCGGGGACGACCGCTGATGCCCGCGACCCACGGCTGTGGACGGGCCGGGCCTGGCGCACCGACGGACACCGCCGCCGCCCGCTCACGCACCGCCCACCGTGAACCCGATGACCGCCCCGCCCCCCTCCCGCCGCCAGGCGAACGGCGCGCCCCCGTGGGCAAGCGCCACCTCCCGCACGATCGACAGTCCCAGCCCCGAACCCGGCAGTGACCGGGCGTCCGCCGCCCGGTAGAAGCGGTCGAAGACGCGGTCCAGGTCACAGTCGGCGACGCCGGGTCCCCGGTCGTGCACCTCCACCCGGACCGTCCCCGGCCGCGCCGGGCCGGAGACCACGATCTCGATCGGGGCGGTGCCGTAGGCGTCGAACTTCGCCGCGTTCTCGACCAGGTTCGACAGCGCCCGCGTCAGCATCCCGGGCCGCCCCTCCGTCGTCGTGTCGCCGCTCGCGCGCACCTCGACACGTCGCCCCGTACGCCGCCGCGCCAGGCCCGCGACGTCCTCCGCGAGGTCGGCGACATCGACCCGCTGCGGCGGCTCGGCGTCCGACTGCCCGGCCGCCAGGTCCACCAACTCGTTGACCAGGTCGGTCAGTTCGCGCGCCTCCTGCCCCAGGTCGGCGACCAGCTCCTCGCGCGTCCCGGGCGGCAGCTCGTCGATCCGGCGCAGCAGGGAGATGTTGGTACGCAGGGAGGTCAGCGGCGTACGCAGCTCGTGCCCCGCGTCCTGCACCAGCCGCCGCTGGTCCTCCTCCGACTGGGCCAGCCGGCCCAGCATGCGGTCGAAGGCCCGGCCGAGCCGCCCCACCTCGTCGCTGCCGGTCACGGGCACGTCCATACCGAGGCGCCGGGTTCGTGCCACCGCCTCCGCCGCCGACGTGAGTATCACCAGCCGCCGGGTGATCCGCCGCGCCAGCCACCAGCCGAAGAGGCCCGCGCCGACCACCACCGCCACCATCAGCAGCAACGTCCGCTGCTGGAGCGCCCGCAGGAGGTCCTCGGTGTCGCTGAACTCCTGCGCCACCTGCACCGCGCCCCGGCCGCCGCCCAGCGAGACGGTCGCGACCCGGTAGACGTCGTCCCCGACGTCGACGTCCTTGTGCTGGGCCAGCCGTCCGGCGCGCGCCGCGCCCGCGACGTCCCGGTCGGCCGCGGTGACCGGCAGCCCGGGACTGCCCGGGTCGACGACACGGCCGTCCGGGCCGAGGACCTGCACATCCGTACGGGCGGGCCGGACGAAGTCGTGCCCCGGCGAGGAGGAGAAGTCCTCCGGGGCCATCCGGCGCTCGCTCACCTCGCCCCGCAGATCCTGCACGACCTCGTCGAACACCGACTGCTGGTCGACCCGGACCAGCCGCGCGGCGGCACCGTAGGACAGGATCCCGACGAGCACGGTGACGACGGCCGTCACGGCCGCGAAGGACACGGCGAAGGTCGTCCGCAACGACACGAGCCGCGGCCGCCACCACTCGACGCCCCCGGGCCCTCTCCGGCGTCGCCCACGCCCATCGGCCGCGGACCCAGGCCCGGCCTCGGCCCCTCCCCTGACCCGAACCAAAGCCCTGGCCCTGGCCCTGGCCCTGGAACCGACCCCCCGCAGCCGCCCCACTCAGTCCTCCCGCAGCACGTAACCCACCCCGCGCACGGTGTGGATCAGCTGCGGTGCCCCCGGCTCGTCCAGTTTCCGGCGCAGATAGCCGACGTACACGGCGAGGTTCTTCGACCCCGGCCCGAAGTCGTAGCCCCAGATCCGGTCGTAGATCGTGGAGTGGTCGAGCACGATGCCCTCGTTGCGCACCAGCAGCTCCAGCAGCTCGAACTCGGTGCGCGTCAGCTCCAGCTCCCGCCCACCGCGCCAGGCCCGCCGCGCCTGCGGATCCATCCGGAGCCCTGCCGCCTCCAGACGCCGCCCGGGCAGCGGCACCCGCTCCGGCGCGTCGACGGCGACGGCCCCGTTCGCCGTACGCCGCAGCAGGGCCCGCAACCGCGCGAAGACCTCCTCGACGTCGAACGGCTTCACGACATAGTCGTCGGCGCCCGCGTCCAGCCCCGCGATCCGGTCGGCCGTCTCCACGAGCGCCGTCAGCATCAGGATCGGCGTCCGGTCCCCCTCGGCCCGCAGCACCCGGCAGACCTGGAGACCGTCGATCCCCGGCATCATCACGTCCAGCACCAGCACGTCGGGCGGCGTGCGATGGGCCTGCGCCAGCGCCTCCACGCCGTCGGCGACCGCGGTGACCCGGTAGCCCTCCAGGGTCAGGGCCCGTTCCAAGGCGTTGCGGATGGCGCGGTCGTCCTCGGCGAGCAGAACTGTCTGGGGCACCCGTCCAGTGTGACAAAGCGAGGCGGTCGTACGACCGGACGGGCGAGCGGCACCTGATCCTCTTACTGGCCTCTCACCCGCCCGAAACGCCCTCGACGGGCACGCCCTCGGCCGGAGCGCCCCTGGCGGGCACGCCCCCCGGGGGCACCACCTCGGCGCGCACGCCCTACCCGGCCGGCCGTAGCGCGGCGAGCTGCTGCTCGAACGGAACCACCTCGAACCCCTCGAAGGCGCCACCGGCCGCACCGGCCGAAGCGCCCGCCGCAGTGCCCACGGAGGCGCCCGCCGGAACCGGCCTGCCCAGCGACAGCCCCGTCACCAGCCGGACCAGCTCCCCCGCCGCCCGCTCGATACGCCCGTCCAGCCCCTCGGCACCCCAGTCCTCCGAGGCGGCGTACACACCGGTCGGGACGACGACGGCCTTGAGATAGGCGAAGAGCGGGCGCAGCGCGTGCTCCAGCACCAGCGAGTGGCGGGCCGTGCCACCGGTCGCCGCGACCAGCACCGGCTTGCCCGCCAGCGCCTCGGGGTCGATCACGTCGAAGAACGACTTGAACAGCCCGCTGTACGACGCCGCGAACACCGGCGTGACCACGATCAGCCCGTCCGCCCCGGTCACCGCGTCGATCGCGGCGGACAGGGCCCGGCCGGCGAACCCGTTGGTGAAGTTGTGCGCGATCTCGACGGCGAGCTCACGCAACTCCACGACCTGTACCTCGGCGGGCGCGTCGGCCGGCGCCTGCCGCTCCGCGGCCACGGCCAGCCGGTCGCCCAGCAGCCGTGTGGACGACGGCACACTCAGCCCCGCCGAGACGACGACGAGCTTCATGCCGCGCTCACCCCTTCCTCGGAACCTTCCCCGGCGCCTTCCTGCGCCTTGAGCAGCGACGCGTGGACGGGAGCATCCGGCACGTTCGCCGGCCGCCCCTTGGCGAACTCCTCGCGCAGCACCGGCACGACCTCCTCGCCCAGCATGTCGAGCTGCTCCAGCACGGTCTTGAGCGGCAGCCCGGCGTGGTCCATCAGGAACAGCTGGCGCTGGTAGTCACCGGCGTACTCGCGGAAGCTCAGCGTCCTCTCGATCACCTGCTGCGGCGAGCCCACGGTGAGCGGGGTCTGCTCGGTGAAGTCCTCCAGCGACGGCCCGTGCCCGTAGACCGGCGCGTTGTCGAAGTACGGCCGGAACTCCCGCACCGCGTCCTGCGAGTTCTTCCGCATGAACACCTGACCGCCGAGCCCGACGATCGCCTGCTCGGGCGTGCCGTGCCCGTAGTGGGCGTACCGGGTCCGGTACAGCTCGACCATCCGCTTGGTGTGCTCGGCCGGCCAGAAGATGTTGTTGTGGAAGAAGCCGTCGCCGTAGTAGGCGGCCTGTTCCGCGATCTCCGGCGAGCGGATGGAGCCGTGCCAGACGAAGGGCGGTACGCCGTCCAGCGGGCGCGGCGTCGAGGTGAACCCCTGGAGCGGCGTGCGGAACTTGCCCTCCCAGTTCACGACGTCCTCGCGCCACAGCCGGTGCAACAGGGCGTAGTTCTCGATGGCGAGGTTGATGCCCTGCCGGATGTCCTGTCCGAACCAGGGGTAGACCGGGCCGGTGTTGCCGCGCCCCATCATCAGGTCCACCCGGCCGTCGGCCAGGTGCTGGAGCATCGCGAAGTCCTCGGCGATCTTCACCGGGTCGTTGGTGGTGATCAGCGTGGTCGAGGTGGACAGGACCAGCCGCTCCGTGCGCGCCGCGATGTAGCCGAGCATGGTCGTCGGCGACGAGGGAACGAACGGCGGGTTGTGGTGCTCGCCGGTCGCGAAGACGTCCAGGCCGACCTCCTCGGCCTTCAGAGCGATGGCGACCATGGCCTTGATCCGCTCGCGCTCGGTCGGCGTACGGCCCGTGGTCGGATCCGGTGTGACGTCCCCGACGCTGAAAATCCCGAACTGCATGGTCGCTCATCCTCCAAGTTGTTGATGGTTCAACTATACCTGGAGAACTCCGACCCCCGGCGCCCTATTCCCCCCGTGCCCGCGCACCCGTACTCAGCCCACCAGGAGACGTCCACCGCGGATCCCGCCCGGTCTCCGCGAGCAGCCGCTCGAACGCCGCCACCAGCTCGTCCGCCTCGTCCGCGAACCGCTCCCGCCAGTCGGGATCCGCGCCGACCCGGTCGGGCGTGCCGGAGAATTCCGCCGCCCCCGCGTCCCGGACGCCGCTGCCGCCCTCCGATCGGGGCATGCGAAGCTGCCGTCATGCTCGTCCTGCGCTCCGCCGCCCTCTTCCTCGTGGCCGCCCTCTTCGAGATCGGCGGCGCCTGGCTGGTCTGGCAGGGCTGGCGCGAACAGCGCGGCTGGCTCTGGATCACCGGCGGCGTGCTCGCCCTCGGCGCCTACGGCTTCGTCGCCACCTTCCAGCCGGACGCCCACTTCGGCCGCATCCTCGCCGCGTACGGCGGCATCTTCGTCGCCGGTTCGATCGCGTGGGGCATGGTCGCGGACGGCTACCGCCCAGACCGCTGGGACATCACAGGCGCCCTGATCTGCCTGGCCGGCATGGCGGTGATCATGTGGACCCCCCGAGGAAACTGACCCACCCTTCAGGAGCCCGGGGACCTCCGGGCCCCTCCAGGAGCCCGGGGAACTGCACGGCCCTCCAGGACCGCGGGGAACTGCGCGAACACCCCCACCCACCCGCAGCCACCCCGATCCGCACCCCCCACGACGCATATCCTTGACCCACAAGGCCACATCCCGCCCCCACCACCACAGCCCCCGCCGAGGAGACCCCCCATGGCCCCGTCCCGCATCGCAGTAGTCACCGGCGCGAGCAGCGGAATCGGAGCCGCGACGGCCCGGCAACTGGCGACCGCGGGCTACCGAGTGGTCCTCACCGCCCGCCGCAAGGACCGCATCGAAGCGCTGGCCGAGGAGATCATCGCGGCCGGCGGCCAGGCCGCCGCCTACGCCCTGGACGTCACGGACCGCACGGCGGTGGACGAGTTCGCGACCGCCTTCAAGACGATCGCCGTGCTGGTCAACAACGCGGGCGGAGCCCTGGGCCTGGACCCGGTGGCCACCGGCGACCCGGCGGACTGGCGGCAGATGTACGAGACGAACGTCCTCGGCACCCTCAACCTCACCCAGGCCCTGCTCCCCAAGCTGATCGCGAGCGGCGACGGCACCGTGGTCGTGGTCTCCTCCACGGCCGGCCACGGCACCTATGAGGGCGGCGCCGGCTACGTCGCCGCCAAGCACGGCGCCCACGTACTCGCCGAGACCCTCCGCCTGGAGATCCTCGGCGAGCCCGTCCGGGTCATCGAGGTCGCCCCCGGCCTGGTCAGGACCGAGGAGTTCGCCCTGACCCGCTTCGGCGGCGACGAGGAGCGGGCGGCCAAGGTCTACGAGGGCGTCCCCGACCCCCTGACCGCCGACGACGTGGCCGACACCATCACCTGGGCGGTCACCCGCCCCAGCCACGTCAACATCGACCTCCTGGTGGTCCGCCCCCGAGCCCAGGCCTCCAACACGAAGCTGCACCGGGAGCGTTGAGCCCGGGTCAGCCCTTCACACAGACGACCTGCTTCAGCTTGGCGACGACCTCCACCAGGTCCCGCTGCTGGTCGATGACCTGCTCGATCGGCTTGTAGGCACCCGGAATCTCGTCCACCACGCCGGAGTCCTTACGGCACTCGACGCCCCGCGTCTGCTCCTCCAGGTCCTTGGTGGAGAACCGCCGCTTCGCGGCGTTGCGGCTCATCCGCCGACCGGCGCCGTGCGAGGCCGAGTTGAAGGACTTGTCGTTGCCGAGGCCCTTCACGATGTACGAACCCGTGCCCATCGAGCCCGGGATGATCCCGTACTCCCCGGACCCGGCCCGGATCGCGCCCTTACGGGTCACGAGCAGTTCCATGCCCTCGTACCGCTCCTCCGCCACGTAGTTGTGGTGGCAGGAGATCTCCCGCTCGAACGTCGGCTTCGCCTTCTTGAACTCCTTGCGGACCACGTCCTTCAGGAGCGCCATCATGATCGTGCGGTTGTACTTGGCGTACTCCTGCGCCCAGAACAGGTCGTTGCGGTACGCCGCCATCTGCGGGGTGTCCGCGACGAAGACGGCGAGGTCGCGGTCGACCAGGCCCTGGTTGTGCGGGAGCTTCTGGGCGACGCCGATGTGGTGCTCGGCGAGTTCCTTGCCGATGTTGCGGGACCCAGAGTGCAGCATCAGCCACACCGCACCAGTCGAATCCACACATACTTCGACAAAGTGGTTTCCACCGCCCAGCGTCCCCATCTGCTTGACGGCCCGCTCCTCACGGAACTTCACCGCCTGGGCCACGCCCCCGAACCGCGCCCAGAAGTCGTCCCACCCGGCGGTGGCGAGCCCGTGGAAGCGTCCCGGCTCGACGGGGCTGTCGTGCATGCCCCGGCCCACCGGAATCGTCGCCTCGATCTTCGACCGCAGCCGCGCCAGGTCGCCCGGCAGGTCGTTCGCCGTCAGGGACGTGCGCACCGCCGACATGCCGCAGCCGATGTCGACGCCGACCGCGGCCGGGCAGACGGCGCCGCGCATCGCGATGACCGAGCCGACCGTCGCGCCCTTGCCGTAGTGCACGTCCGGCATGACCGCGAGCCCCTTGATCCAGGGCAGGGTCGCCACGTTCCGCAGCTGCTGGAGCGCCCCCTCCTCGACCGTGGCGGGGTCGGTCCACATACGGATGGGTACCTTCGCACCCGGCATCTCGACGTACGACATGTCGCCCTCATTCCCCCGGAAGATCTGAAAAGCCATGAAACGCAAAACCGGCGCCAAGGTCGACGTAAAGGACAGCGGACCGGCGTTCACGGCAGTGCGTGCGATACACATTGTCTCCAGGGGGAGACCGGCGACGGCAAGCGATTAACCAGCGAGAGGAGCCTGACCGTGCAGCGGAAGGCGTACGTATCCGGCGTCGCCGCGGTCCTCGCGGCCCTGCTGGCCGGCTGCACCGGGGGTTCCGACGGCGGTGACACCACCGACAGCTCCAACTCCGACAGCGCCGGTACGGCGACGGCGGCCGCCGAGCCCGGCCGTTACCGCAACCTCCCCGAAGCCTGCGGCGCGGTCGGCAAGGACACCCTCGACTCCCTCCTCCCCGGCATCCGGCAGATCGCCGACGAGGAGCAGCGCGAGCAGGCCTACGAGGGCGAGCCCACGCTCACCTACGACAACGACCGCAAGGTCGGCTGCCGTTGGAAGGTCGAGTCCGCCTCCGCGACGGACCACCTGTTCGTCGACTTCGAGCGAGTGGTGTCGTACGACAACGCGGTGAGCGACGACGACCAGGCGCGGGAGCTGTTCGCGACCAGCCGGACGGCGGCGGACCTGCCGGAGCCGACGGCGACGGAGACGCTCTCCCCCACCGGCATGCTCTCCCCCACCGGCACACAGTCCCCCTCCGGGAAGCAGTCCCCCTCCGGGACGGGTGCTCCGTCCGGGAGCGGCGCCCCGAGCCCCGCCGGAACCCCCTCCGGCACCGGCTCGGGCACTCCCTCCGGCACCCCCGGCGGCACGTCGGGACCGACGGCCACCCCAACCGCCCTCCAGCCCCGCGTCCTCGACGACCTCGCGGACGAGGCCTTCCTCGACGACGAGCTGAACAGCTCCGGTTCGACGGCCAAGCAGCGCACGGTGACTGTGGCGTTCCGCACGTCCAACGTCATCGTGACCATCGAGTACGAGGAGCAGCCGGCGACCGTCGGAGTCGTCCCGGACAGCGAGGAAATGCAGGACAGGGCCCGGAAACTGGCCGCGCAGCTGGCCGACTCGCTCGCCGAGTAGCGCTTCTTCGCGCCCCGCGTGAAGCGGCTGAACCGAGTCCGCACAGTTCCCTCACCGCGTACCGTGACCCCTCGGACCCGCAACCCGAGCGTCATTGAGTGAAGGAACCATGCAGCGACGAGCACAGCGAGCCGAGCAGCGTAAGCAGCGACCCAGCCGCATCAACCGCGTCCTTGCCGGCGCGGCGGCCGTCCCCGTGATGCTGATCGCCGCCGGCTGCTCCTCGGACTCCGGCTCCGGAGCCGACGCCGACGCCAAGCAGGCGTCCGAGAGCCCGGCGGGCGCGTCCGCGAGCCCCTCGCCCACCGTGGAGGCGGCGGCGTACGCGAAGCTGCCCGAGCCCTGCTCGGTGCTGTCGGAGAAGACACTGGAGGAACTGGTCCCGGAGGCGGGCAAGTCGGGCAAGGAGGGCAACTCGGACGATGTGTCGGTCCGGGCCGGCTGCTCCTGGGACAGCCTCGACAACAACGGCGTCAAGGGCTCCCAGTTCCGCTGGCTGAACGTCTCGCTGCTGCGCTTCGAGTCCGACGCGACGCGCGGCGCCGGCGAGCAGCGGGCGCGGGAGTACTACGAGAAGCAGGTCGCCGACGCCAAGGCGGTCGAGGGCGCCAAGAACACCAAGACCGAGCAGGTCACCGGCACCGGCGACCAGGCGGCGGCCGTGCGCTACGACCTGAAGAAGAAGGAAGGCGCCTTCAAGCAGCAGACGGTCGTGACGCGCGTCGAGAACGTCGTCGTCACCGTCGACTACAACGGCGCGGGCCTGGCCGGCGAGAAGTCGCCCGACTCCGACGACCTGATGAAGGCGGCACGGAAGGCGGCCAAGGAGGCGGTGGCCGCGGTCACGAAGGCGAACGGGGCGGGCACCTCGGCAGCCCCGGACAGTCCGCGGTCTCCGTCCAAGTCACCGTCCAAGTCGCCCTCGAAGTCGGGCAGTTCGACCAAGTCGCCGACGAAGAAGAGCTGACCGGGGGCCTCCGGAGGATCACCGGAAGCCACCGGAAGAGTCACGGATGGGCTGACGTACACGGTCCGGCCACCTGTTGCCCGTACGCATGTGCCACCCTGTTGGGCGCGCAACAACACGCAGTGGGAGGGGAATACGGGTGGCCGCGCCACTACAGCTGACACGGATGCACCGCGTTCTCATCGGCGTGGTCGTCTTCGGTGCCGTGATCATCGCGGGCATCGGTTTCGCGGGGTCGTACGCAGCCGTACGCACCCTCGCCCTGAAGAAGGGCTTCGGGGACTTCAGTTATGTCTTCCCGATAGGCATCGACGCGGGTATCTGCGTCCTGCTCGCCCTGGATCTGCTTCTTACCTGGATCCGCATCCCCTTCCCGCTGCTCCGCCAGACGGCCTGGCTGCTGACGGCGGCGACGATCGCCTTCAACGGCGCGGCGGCCTGGCCGGACCCGCTGGGCGTCGGCATGCACGGCGTCATCCCGATCCTGTTCGTGGTCTCGGTCGAGGCGGCCCGGCACGCGATCGGCCGGATCGCGGACATCACGGCCGACAAGCACATGGAGGGCGTGCGCCTCACCCGCTGGCTGCTCTCCCCCGTCCCGACCTTCCTGCTCTGGCGCCGCATGAAGCTGTGGGAGCTCCGCTCCTACGAACAGGTGATCAAGCTGGAGCAGGAGCGCCTCGTCTACCAGGCCCGCCTTCGCTCCCGCTACGGCCGCGCATGGCGCCGCAAGGCCCCGGTGGAGGCCCTGATGCCGCTGCGCCTGGCCAAGTACGGCGTCCCGCTCGCGGACACGGCCCCGGCGGGCCTGGCGGCGGCGGGCATCGAACCGGCCCTGATACCCCCGGCGCCGCAGCCCGCCCTGGAGCCCGCCGAAACGGCCGCGAGCAGTCGCGCCGCCGTGGCGGCACAGGTGAACCCAACGCCACCTCACGGCGAGCAGCGCCCCCAGGGCGACGGCCACCCGGGCGCGGAGCAGCTCGACCGCGGCGAGTCCCAGAACCAGTGGCTGCACGCCCGCGACCCGCAGTCCATCGAGTACCACGGCGGCTACGACCCCACGTACGACCCGGAGGCCGCGTACGCCCAGTGGTACGAGGAACAGCAGCGGGCCGAGCAGTACCAGCAGCAGTACGAGGAGCCCCCGCCGCCCGCCGAGCCCTCCCCTGAGGACACCGGCACGTTCCCCATCCCGGTCGGCCCGGGCCGCACCCGCGAACTCGGTGAGGGCGGCGGCACCCCGCCGCCCGACCTGACGGAAGAGGACTACTACCTGGTCTTCAAGAAGTCGATCGACGGCAGCTACCCGACCTCCGGTCAGTTCCGGGACGACGTGGAGGCCACCTACGGCACCACGCTCCCGCAGCGCGAGGCCGAGCGCATGGTCAACCGCTTCACCAACCGCCACACCGCGGAGCTGCAGGAAGACCACATCGCCTGATCCCCGTACGACGACCTGATCCCCGTACGACGATGGGGGCGCCCGGCGATCGCCGGGCCGGCACGGAGAAGTAGGTGGCGTGCAGTTGCTTGGCCTCCAGTTCGGCCGCCGGGAACGGGCAGTTGTCGGCGA